>CAYMSY010000117.1:0-8385 GCA_964393195.1 uncultured Alcaligenaceae bacterium
CGATGGCACCGCCGGACGGCAGGTTCACGGTGCGACTGAACGCGCTCTCGATCTGATGTTCGATCTGGAAGCGCGAGAACAGCGGCACATCATCGTGATACAGCTTGACGCGGCTCACGGTGTTGGGCATCACATGGCCCATGAAGCCTTTGGCCTGCTCGTAGATGTCTTCGGTGTCGATCAGGATTTCGCCGATGTCCTGCGTGAAGTAATCGCGGATGGCGCGAATTACGAGACTCGATTCCTGATAGATCAGCAGCGGGGCCTTGTTGGCTTTTGCGGCGCCGTCAATGGCCGTCCACAATTGCAGCAGGTAGTTCAAGTCCCATTGCAGTTCTTCTGCCGTTCGGCCGATGCCAGCTGTGCGGGCGATGATGCTCATGCCGTTCGGTACTTCAAGCTGGGCGATGGTGTCGCGCAGCTCGTTGCGATCTTCACCTTCGATGCGGCGCGAGACGCCACCACCGCGCGGGTTGTTCGGCATCAGCACCAGATAGCGGCCGGCCAGCGAGATGAAGCTCGTGAGCGCTGCGCCTTTGTTGCCGCGCTCGTCTTTCTCGACCTGAACGATGATTTCCTGACCGACCTTGAGATTGTCCGCAATCTTGTTGCGGTTCATCTCGCCGTCGACATTGACGACGGAGCGGGCGATTTCCTTGAAGGGCAGGAAGCCGTTGCGCTCCGTGCCGTAATCGACGAAGCAAGCTTCCAGGGACGGCTCAACGCGAGTGACGGTGGCCTTGTAAATATTGCTCTTGCGCTGCTCTTTGGAAGCAGATTCGATATCCAGATCAACGAGCTTTTGGCCGTCGACGATGGCAACGCGCAGTTCTTCAGACTGGGTTGCGTTAAACAGCATGCGTTTCATGCGTACCTTCCCGTCCAGCGTTCCGGGCGTAGAGTCAAGTGCGCGAATGACCTGTGACGCATGTGCGTGCGCCGCTACGTGAAGACGTTAGCGGAGACGCGCGCGAGGGCTTGAGGCGAAAAACGTCGTGGAGAGAATCGGCAAGTGACCAGACGACGACTCTACGTTCTCGGCAGAAATCGCCGATGGCAGAGTGCTTCGAATTGTGTGCCCCGGTAGAGGCAGGACAAGAGCGCTGGCGCGCGGATTCATGACAATTATTTTTCGGGCTGGATGCGCACTGGTGTGACGCACCCTGATCAAACTTTTTCACAGGCCAGCGAGCAACAAAACCGATGCGCGGTGGCTGAACTTTTACTATTCGCCGCTTTTCTCGGTGGCGGCTTAACCGTGGAATCCATTGCACAACTGAAGATCGGGGCCGGGAGCCGCATGTTTTGCAGGCCCGCTTCGCTTTCTGCGAAACTTCGAAGGAATTTCCGCCAGAGAGCGCCCGTACGTTCGTACACTAGACTCAAACTGTTGCACTTCCGTGAAAGTGAAACAACATCTAAAGTATAAGGCAAATGAAGGACTTAGCGAATGTTTCTGCCACTGTTTCTGCGCCGGTCGCCGCGCGCGGGGCGGAAACGTCTGCAGGCGGTCCAGCGGGTGCTCAGGTTCGTCATTTGCGCGTAAATGAGGCTTATGCCGGTCAACGCGTAGACAATTTCCTCATTCGCGAGCTTAAAGGGGTCCCTAAAACCCATATCTACCGCATTGTTCGCTCGGGCGAAGTAAGGGTAAACGGCGGTCGTGTACGCGCTGAAACCAAGCTCGAAAACGGTGACGAGGTGCGGATTCCGCCTGTTCGTGTCGCAGCCGAGCCAGCCTACAAACAGCTTTCCGGCGATTTTCCGCATGAAATCGTCTGGGAAGATGATCATCTTCTCGCGGTCAACAAGCCGGCCGGTGTGGCGGTGCATGGCGGATCGGGTGTCAGTTTTGGCGTCATCGAGCAGATACGCATGGCGCGTCCAACCGCGCCGATGCTGGAACTGGTGCACCGGCTGGACCGTGACACCTCGGGCGTTCTGCTGATTGCCAAAACTCGCGCCGCATTAGTAGGCATGCATGACACGCTGCGTGAAAAATCCGGTGACAAACGCTACCTGGTGGCGGTCAAGGGTGAATGGGTCAATGACCGGCAACACGTCAAGGCACCGTTGGCCAAGTACACGCGTCATGACGGCGAGCGGCGCGTCGAAGTCAACGCCGAAGAGGGGCAATTCGCGCACACCATTTTCAATTTGCTTGAACGGCGAGCCGACATGAGTTTGCTGGAAGCCGAACTCAAGACCGGGCGCACTCACCAGATCCGCGTGCATTGCCAGCACACCGGATTTCCGATTGCCGGCGATGACAAATATGGCGATCCGGCGTGGAATAAGGCGTTGCGCAACCGGCAGCCGGTGGGCCTCAAGCGTATGTTTCTGCATGCAAAATCATTCGAATTTGAGCATCCGGTGACTGGTGCAATGATGAAAGTTGAGGCACCTCTACCAGCGGAGCTGGCGACGTTCTGGTACGGAGCGCAAAGTGGCTGATTTGCGCTTTCCGCTGATTGTTTTTGACTGGGACGGTACGCTCGCCGATTCCACAGCGGTGATCAGGCGCGCGCTGCAGCGATCAGCCGCAGATCTGGGTTATCCCGTTCCGACGGATGCACAGGCGTCATTCATCATTGGCATGGGACTTCGGCCGGCGCTATCGCATGCGATCCCGAGTTTGCGCGACGAAGACTTGTTGCCGCTAACCGATCGTTTTCGCCATCACTTCACGGCTAATGAGAACGAAATCGTGCTGTTCGACGGAGTTCAGGAGATGCTTGCCGCGTTGAAGTCACGTGGTCACTGGCTGGCGGTAGCGACCGGCAAGTCGCGTCGTGGTCTCGACCGGGCGTTTGACACCCTCGGGCTGCGGGAATTTTTTGTGGCCTCGCGTTGCGCCGATGAAGGCTTTTCTAAGCCACATCCGGGCATGCTGCACGCGTTGTTCGACGAAACCGGCCTGAACGCTGCCGATGCCGTGATGATCGGCGATACAACTCACGACCTTCAATTGGCCGAAAACGCTGGCACTGCGTCCATCGCAGTGACCTACGGCGCCCATGAGCGAGAGCTTCTGACGGCACACAAACCCCTGACACTGGTAGATTCCGTGTCTGCGTTGCGTGCATTTCTCGAGGCGCACGCCTAACTTTTTACGATGGACCCCATGGACCAATTGCCTTCGCAGCCCGGATGGGAGCGCGAACTCGTTACCAAGCTCGCGCAGATGAACCTCAACGAGCAGCGTGCCCGCCGCCGCTGGTCGATATTTTTCCGACTTTTGTGGCTGACGCTGGCAGTGCTCGTTTTCGCGGCGATCATGGGCTGGATCGGCAACGGTATCGCTGGCAAGGACGCGGCTGGCCGCCACACTGCGCTGGTGAAGCTGGAAGGTGAAATTACTGACAATGGCAACGCGAGCTCCGAGAACATCAATGCGGCGCTCAATGCGGCGTTCAAGGACCCGGATAGTGTCGCGGTCGTGCTCAACATCAATAGCCCCGGCGGCTCGCCGGTTCAGTCTGCCCGCATCTACAACGAGATTCGTCGCCTGCGCAAGGACTATCAGGACAAGCCGCTCTACGTCGTAGTCGACGAACTATGCGCTTCAGGCGGTTACTTCGTAGCGTCCGCTGCCGACAAGATATTCGTGGACGGTTCGAGCCTGGTCGGCTCCATTGGCGTGATCTATCACGGTTTCGGCGCTGACAAGGCCATGGAAAAACTTGGCATTGAGAGCCGCACTGTCACCGCCGGCGAGAACAAGGCGTTCATGGACCCGTTTGCGCCCATGAAACCAGAGCACAAGGCGCATCTTGAAGCGATGCTCGCCGATGTTCATCAGCAATTCATCAAGGCGGTCAAGGAAGGGCGCGGCACGCGGCTCAAGGAAAACACGCCCGGATTGTTCAGTGGCTTGATCTGGAGTGGCAACAAAGCTATTGAAAATGGCCTGGCCGACGGGATCGGTTCGGTGGAAAGCGTGGCACGGGACGTGACCAAGGCTGAGGATCTGATCGACTACACCATCGAAGAGAGTGCGTTCGATCGTTTGACGCGACGGATGGGGGCGAGCTTCGGTGCCGGCGTCATGCAGTCACTGAGCAAGGCAGGCTGGAAGTAGCGCGCTGCGCGGCGAGCGCGCGGTTTGCGCCACGTGTACTGTCGTCTCCCCGCCACCGTTTACTCACAACGCGCCCATCGCCAGTCCTTCGGCGAATAACTGACCCAATTCGCGGCAGGCTGCGATGTCCTCATTACGCAGCGAACCGCGTGACGATCCTGCCTCACCACCCACTCGCCTCGCGACCACGCCGGGGTGCGCCTTGCGCATGCGCCAACCCGTGACGATGCGGTCAACACTTTGCATCGCGCCGCTACCATCGTTGCCTGCGCAGACGAGGACAGAGTAAGGCCGCCCGGCGAGCAGACTCTGCGTGCCGCCCCCCAGTGGCGTCGTGTCTGCCATGCAGGCGTAGAAGACACGATCAAAGAAATCCTTGAGTGAACCGGCCATGTAGCCGAAGTTTTCCGGTGTCGCCAGAATCAGGGCGTCGGCGGCACGGACGTCGCCCACATTGGCCACCGCAGCGGAACGCGTGATGACATGAACATTGCCGGCGTCATCGGCACCGTCGCGGAACGCTGCGACCATCGTGCGCGTGCCCCCGCTTGTCGAGTGGTGAACAACCAGTATTCGTTTCATGCGGACAAAAAAATGGGTCGCTATGTGCGACCCATTTTCCAACGCATCGGGCGCTGAAGCAATGAATCCCGATCAGGGATCAACCAGCGTTACCGAAGCGGTGGCGGTTCCACCCTTGCCGTCGCTAATCGTGTAGGTGAACGAATCACTGACGAAGCACGATGCGCCCGGTGTGTAGACCAGCGATTTGCCATTCGCACCAATCGAAATGACCGCTCTCGACGGTTGCGTGATTGACGTGATCGTCAACGCATCGCCATCCCTGTCGGAATCGTTGGCGAGTACGTCCAGCACTGCCGTGGTCTTGCAGGGCACGACATAGATGTCGTTTACTGCGACCGGCGCATTGTTGGACGAACGCACGGTGACGTTCACGGTGGCGGTCGACGTTCCGCCCTTGCCGTCACTGATGTTGTAAGTGAAGCTATCGGTGCCGCCGGCACAGCTTGCTGCGTTCGGGGTGTAAACGATCTTGCCGCTGGAGATAACTGCCGTTCCCTTGCCCGGGGCGGAAACACCGGTAATGGTCAGGGTATCGCCATCCGGGTCGGTGTCGTTGGCCAGCACGTTAAACGTCGTCGGCGCGTTGCAGTCGATGGTGTAGCTGTCGTTGACGGCGGCCGGGCCACGGTTGATGTAGCGGCGCGGACCGGTTGTTTGCTCGGTGCTAGCCTCGACCCAGCGGTAGCTGTCAACGCTGGTTTTGTGCTGTGCCGGATTGTGCAGAGCGCGGCTGATCCAGTTGTTCGGCACGTCTTCCACCACTTCGCGCTGGACCTGCCGATCAATCATTGGCGGGCTGACCTGCGGCGCGGCCGGATTGGCCGGGGAGGCGGTGCCTGCTGGAGGCGTTGTGGCGACAGTAGCGGCGACCGGTACGCGGACTTCCTCAACTTTTTCCTTGACGATGATCACGTCGGTGTCAGCACGGCGGTTGCGGAAGCTCTGGCCCTTGACCTCAGGATACTTCGGCGCCTTGCCGGCTTTTGCGTCGGTGCTGACCAGATTTTCCGGCACACCCTTCGACACCAGATAGGCCTTCACTGCGGCTGCACGTTTTCCGGACAGCGCAAAGTTGTTGCGGTCCGAACCCGTCGGGCAGGTGTGGCCAACGACGTTGACCTTGAGTTCGACATAAGGCCGCTGGGCTGCGATTCGCGATACCAGTGCATCGAGTTCCTTCAGGGCGGCCGGTTTGAGGCGCGCCGAGCCGAGATCGAAGTAAGTCTCCTGCGCGTCGTTGGCGTTGGCGCGGGTGACGCGCTTTTCCAGCCGCGTCGTCGGCTCAGCGGGCTTGGCGGCTGCGGCCGCCGCTGCGCCGGCCGGCTGGGTCTGTCCGGTGGCGACTGGTGGCTTCCAGTTCGGATCCGGCACGCGTTCGGTGCTGGTGACCATGCGCGTGACCTTGTTCGGCTTGAAGCTGGTCTGCGGCGCGCCGAGTTCGTAGCGCAGCATGACGAAGCCGCGACGATCGTTTTTCGTGCCTTCGAAGTCACCGCTACGGCGGTTGAGCTCGCCCGACAGGGCGACCGAAATCGGCGACCCGGCAAAGAACTTTTCGGCGACCAGCGAACCTGTCCATTGCCGCGACGAATACTTGCCCCACTCGTAGTCAAGACCGGCCGTCACTCGAACCAGCGCAGACTCGTAAAAATGACCGGCTCGTGCGCCGACGCCCCAGTCATAGGCGCGCTCGAAGCCACGGCTGGTCACAGTGGTGATCACATCCTGCTCAAACGGACGTCCGGCGTCACTGCCGGTTTGCGTCACGGTATTGGCAATGCTGGCGGTCGAAACCAGCCGGGCGCCGCTGAGGCCTTTGCTCAGGGACGCATTCCAGAACCACTTTTCGTACTCCTGACCGCCACCGACAGTCGCCTTGCGCATGTCGTTTTCGCCCTGATCGACGGCGATGAAGACTTTGTTGACGGCTGACGTGTTCGCCGTCCAGTGGTGCGAGAGTTTGAGGCCGCCAGCATCGCGGCTTGCCCAGATTTCACCGAGCGTGGCGGAGTTCGCATTGCTGCGCAGCACCTGAAACAGCTCGCCGCGTACATTGTTTTCGCTGTCGATGCCAATGCCGAGACGGGTGTCGGCACCGACGTATTGCAGCGCAGCACCGGGCGTTGGTTTGGTGTTGTCTTGCGCCAGAGCAGGCGCGACGATGGAGGCGCCGCTCAGCAAAATTGCCAGGGCAGCGTTCGGTATTCTTGGTTTCATGTATTCCCCCGAAGGAACAGGTAGTGACGTACCTGTTGAGTCTAGCAAAGGGGAGTCGGAAAACGAGCAAAAAGCTCGTGAAATCAGGGCAGTAGCGCGAGAAGCGTATCTAATCCACCCGCATTGATCGCCACCGGGACCTGCGCCCGTACGGTCGGTTTTGCGTGATAGGCGACGCCGAGCGAAGCCGCGTGCAGCATCGGCAAATCGTTGGCACCGTCGCCGATCGCGATCGTCGAATTGCGCGAGGCCGGAAGTGTCGACGCGATGAAGCGGAACACCCGCTCCTTTTCCGCGCCATCGACAATGGCGCCGCAGACCTTGCCGGTCAGCCGTCCGTCGTGCTCGCCGAGCGTGTTGGCGCGGGTGTAGGTGTAGCCGAAGCGCTGCCGCATGCGCTCAGTGAAGTAAGTGAAGCCGCCGGACACCAGCAGGGTCTTGACGTCATTGCGATGCGCTTGTTGCATGAGTTCGGCGAGACCGGGCGAGGGGCGCAGCCGGCTCTGATAAACCTCTTCCAGCACTTTCGTGGACAGACCTTCGAGGCAGGCGACACGCTGTCTCAGACTTTGCTGAAAATCGAGTTCACCGCGCATGGCGGCCTCGGTGACGGCGGAAACCTCGGCCTTGACGCCCGCGAAATCGGCGATTTCGTCAATGCATTCGATGGTGATGGCGGTGGAATCCATGTCCATTGCGATGAGGCCGACCATCGAGAACGGGATAGCGCGCCGGGTGGGAAGTACGTTCGGGTCGGTGTCGGTCATGGCGGGCCATTGTAGGGACTGACTGCTGCGCCAGGCGGAGGGGCGTTGCGATTCGTGAGAAGGATCAGCTTTTTGGTCTAACGTAAACGGCATCGGGCTTGGATGTTTGAAACGATGAAAGTCGACTTATGGGCAATTTACATCGCCAAGCCGCACTCGGACGAGCTTACAGAAAAAAGCTGAATACAATTTTAACGGCTTGACGGATGCCTAGCCGGCAAATCCGCCGTCATCGAGGAATTTCTGTTCTTCGGCAGTGGTCGGTCGTCCCAGCAACGGGTTGCGGTGCGGAAAGCGGCCGAAGCGCGCGATGATGTCGCGGTGAACATGGGCGTGGCGCGCGGTCTCGGGGCCGAGCGCCGCGTAGAGCTCCAGCGCACGATCCTGATCGGCCAGCCGTTCGGAATGAACAAACGGCAGATAGAAGAACAACCGCAGCGATGTATCAACCTGTGCGTCGAAACCGTTGGCGATAGCTCCCTTGGCGATCTTCAGCGCGAGCGGATCCGTGGCAAACATGCGCGCCGTGCCGCGAAAACTGTTGCGTGGATACTGATCAAGCAGGATCAGCAAGGCCAGCGCGCCCTCGGCCGATGCCTGCCAGTCGGCAAGTGCGCCGGCCGTTGCGGCTTCATGTTCTGCCGCGAAGCGCGCGCGAAAGTTGTCATCGAACGCTGCGTTCTTGCGAAACCATTGCGATGGACCGGCAGCAATCCAGAACTGAACGACAGCGGC
>CAYMSY010000118.1:0-329 GCA_964393195.1 uncultured Alcaligenaceae bacterium
ACGCTTTGCCTGAGCGTCGTTGCTGAAATCCAGAAGGCCGGCGGTGTCGCCGCCTACATCGACGCGGAAAACGCGCTCGACCCGGTGTACGCGCAAAAGCTCGGCGTCAATGTCAACGACATGCTGATCAGCCAGCCGGACACTGGTGAACAGGGCCTCGAAATCGCCGACATGCTGGTTCGCTCCGGTGGCGTCGACATCGTGGTGATCGACTCGGTCGCGGCACTGGTGCCGAAGGCCGAAATCGAAGGCGAAATGGGCGACCAGCTGCCCGGCTTGCAGGCGCGCCTCATGAGCCAGGCGCTGCGCAAACTCACGGGCAACATCAA
>CAYMSY010000118.1:339-8376 GCA_964393195.1 uncultured Alcaligenaceae bacterium
GAAGATTGGCGTCATGTTCGGCAGCCCCGAAACGACCACGGGCGGCAATGCGCTCAAGTTCTACGCCTCGGTGCGTATGGATATCCGCCGCATCGGCGCCATCAAGAAGGGCGATGAAATTGTCGGCAACGAAACGCGCGTCAAGGTCGTCAAGAACAAGGTTTCGCCCCCATTCAAGGAAGCACTGTTCGACATCATGTACGGTCAGGGAATTTCGCGTGAAGGCGAAATCATCGACATGGGCGTTGAGCATGGCTTCATCGAAAAGTCCGGCGCCTGGTACAGCTACAACGGTGACCGAATCGGTCAGGGCAAGGACAACTCGCGCGAATACCTGCGTGAAAATCCGGCGCTCGCCAAGGAAATCGAGAACAAGATTCGCGACAAAGTCGGCATCACGATTGGCGGAGCCGTGTCGAAGGACGAAGGCTCGCCCGACGAATAAACCGGGCTGCGAAGCGCAATCCCGTCGTTGGATTGCCCCTCGTGTACATCAGTACACGTCGGGCCAATCCGCCTGGACCTTGCGCTTCTCGCTCCGCTTTATTGGCAGTGACTGCTGCTGATTGACCTGTACGCAGCCCGGGAGGAACCTCGACATCGCCAGTTCGGCGTTGAGTGGAGCTAAGAATGTATGCACTCTACGGTACAAAACGTTCGGCCTTGACGGAGACTTACCGTTGGCTGCGTGCTCCGACGTGGTTCGTGTCCCGGCGCATGGGAACACGAATGAGTTTCCGCTGCGCGCTCTCGCGATTTATTGGCGTTATGTGCGCGGTCGATGTGCATCCCGAGGTTGCGCCATGTTTGCGCGGCGCGAGAATGCTTCAGTGATAGCGGAGGCGCCATGCAACTCGCATTTGCATTCCCCAAATCACCCATGCCGGTGAATAATCGCGTCATGGCTACCAACGACGCCGGCGACGCGAACAAACTTGACGCTGCAAAAAAGCTGCGCAACAAGGCGCTGCGTCTGCTCACCACGCGCGAGCACTCGCGCGAGGAGTTGTTGCGCAAGCTGGCGCAAGCGAAGGCGCGGCGCGCACGACAGGAGGCGCAGTCTCCGGCACCCGAGAAAGACGAGATTGAGCGCGTCGTGGACGAGCTTGCCGCGCAGGGCTGGCAGTCGGACGAACGGTATGCCGAAGCGATAGTTCGCCGCCTCACCGGGCAGGCGAGCCGCCGCTACATTGAAGAAAAACTCGCGCAGACGGGCATCAAGAAAGATGTCGCAAAGCTAGCGCTCGAAAACATCGAACAGGATGACGTTGCAGTCGCTCAGGCGCTATGGGCCCGACGCTTCGGCGAGACACCGGCGGATGACCGGGAGCGGCAACGGCAGATTCGCTTTTTGCTGTCGCGCGGGTTTCATCTGGGCGATGCTTTCAAGATCGTGCCAAAGGCCCTTGCGCCGTCCACAGCATATTCGGGACGCATGAATCGACAGCGACCCGTCGAGCCGACGGCTGACGCCATCGAAGCTGCCGATGGCAGCGGTGAAATCACCGAATTGACCCGCACGAGTACGATGCGCAAGACCGGCGCGTCAGGCGGATCGGGCATGAATCGGTCCGGCCGCTGGGGCACATCGAACAAGACGGGCTCCTCAAACAGCACGGCAGAGAACAGTGGTTCGCAGCTTCGCCGGTCCGCCGTCAAGCGCGCCCGTCCCTGGGGCGCGCGCAACGATGCTGATCCGTCGGATCCGGACACCCCCTCCGGATCGTCAAACGAATAGCAGTTTCATCGCACCGCACCGCATCCGGTCGCATCCTGCGTGTTGCGTCAGCGCGACCGCGAGTTTGTCGTTAAGCTAGCGCCCGCAACGTCCTTTCATCTGCTCATTCCATTTCCAGTTCACTACGTACTTTGATATTCCTCATTGCCGCGCAAAGACGCTGTCAGGGCGAATGTGGAAAACGGCGCCGGGTCTCGTAGTGAACTGGAAATGGAATCACTGAAGTGACGATGCCCCGCGCCGAAGGCGCATAGCTCCGCGAGAAACCGCCATGTCCGCCTCACAATTTCCGCCACTGCAAAGCACCCAGTCGAGCAAGCATTGCAGCAATTGCAGCACGCTGATGTCGATCTACCTGCTGCCCGGTCACTACGGCCAGCAGGTCGAAATCGACGTTTGCCACGATTGCAATGCGATCTGGTTCGACCAGATGGAGAGCTCGAAGCTTTCGCCTGACGGCACCGTCACACTGTTCCAGCTCATCAACGAGCGCGGCGGCGCGTCGAGCACGGCGGCCAGCAAGTTCGGCCAGGGCCTGCGTTGTGTCACCTGCGGTGACGGCATGCGGCTCACCAATGACCGCGTCAAGAACACGCGCTTCTCGTATCAGTCCTGCTCGCGCGGGCACGGCCGGCTCACCACCTTCTACAACTTCCTCGCCGAAAAGCAGTTCGTGCGCGAGCTCACGCAACAGGAACGGGCCAAACTCGCCGCCAGCGTGCAGCAGATCAAATGTTCGAGCTGCGCCGCGCCGGTGAACATCGGCAAGACCGACGCCTGTGAATACTGCCGTGCGCCGGTCTCCGTGTTTGATCGTGATGCCGCAAAGAAGGCGATTGATCACTATCTGCAGGAGCGGCAGAAGCAGGCACCATCCCAGGCGCCGATTTACGGTGGCCCGAGTTCAGGTGGTTACAGCGCGCCCGGCTGGACCGGTTACGACACGGCGGGACTTGCGGCAGACATTCTGTTCGCGCTCGGTCGCGCGGCGACGCGCGGGCTCGGCAGCGCCGGCGCGCGCGCCGTGCCGGCGGCCGCAGGCGTGGGTGCGGGCAGCGTGCTGGCCGACACCGGAGGCGCCGCAACTGGCGGACTGCTCGACTCGATCGGTTCCGGCGTCGGTTCGGGCCTCAGTTCAGGTCTTGGCGGCGCGTCATCGGCGTTACCGAGCGCGACTGACGCACTGTTTGGTTCTGGCCTCGGTAACGGGCTTGCGTCCGATCTCGGTTCCGGCCTGACTTCAGGCCTGGGCTCATCGCTGACGTCCGACGCCGGGTCGGGTTTGTTGTCCGGCGCGACCGACATGCTGTCCAGTGCCGGCGGCGCTTTGCCGAGTGCAACGGAAGCGTTGTTTGGCTCCGCGACCAGCGGCGCAGGCGACGTGGCCGGCAGCCTCATGAGCGAGATCGGCAGCGTGTTTTCTGAAACCGCCGCATCGGGTATTGCCGACTCGGCCGCGAGCGTTGCAGCCGATCTCGGCGGAAGCGCAATGGAAGCCGTCGGCAGCTCGGCGTTCGACGTGGCGGGCGACGTCGCTTCCAGCGCAGGTGAAGGCATCGTCGATCTCGTCGCCGACGGATTGGGCAGTTTGCTGGGGTCGTTGTTTAGCTAGAACCCTCCGGGTTTTTGTCTGAGTTCTGGCTTTCAGCTTTTCGTGAGAATGACGATTGAGTGCGGCTTGGGGCCATATTAGGTCAATAGTCGACTTTATTTGAAATCACGCCTTGAGCCCTTATAAATGGGGCATTCAATAAAAAGCTGATACCTGTTTTATCGTCTCCCGGATGCGCTGTCGCCGGAAGCGCTGCTTTTGTGTCAGGTTGCCGATACAGTTGAGACGTCGCCCGCCGCCGTGCCTGGCGTAGCTGAAGCACGAGCGTTTTTGCTTGCGTCATGAGTGGCCTGGCTGGACGCACGCCGTTGGCGTCAAAACAGGCCCGAACGCGTCTTTGCTAGTGACCACAGGTGTCAGACCTTGCCATGACCCGCGGCAGCCAGCGTTGCCTGCGAGGCTTACCCAAAAAATCCAATGGATCGGAGACCGTATGCAACAGCGTCAACAGAGACTCTCTGCAACTGCCATCGTGCTTGCCCTGATGGCGGCGACCGCCGGCGCTCAGACGCCCGAGGCCACGTGCGCGAAGATGCTGCCGTCGGCGAAGCTGCAGGCTGCGGCCGGAACGGGCTTCGAGGTCGCAGACGCGCGCGTGGAGAAGTCGGGTGAACTGGGTTGCGCGTGGATGCGACGCGGCGCCGGCGGATTCGCGACGGTGTCGGTGCAGTTCTACGACAAGAAGACCATCGCGGGGCCGGATAACAGCGGCACGGCCGACCAGTTGTACGAAAACATCATCACGCCGCACGAGCAGACGAGCAAGGCGAAACGCGAGGCGATCGCCGGTGTTGGCAAACGCGCGGCGCTGGTGCCCGCCGATCCGCAACGACTGATCGCCATCCAGCGTGACGACGGCGTCGTTCGTATCGTCATGAACAACCTCAGCAAAGCACAAGCTGTGGCCGTTGCCAAAGCGCTCGTGGCACCCTAAACGTCCTTTTCCTTCAGGAGACTGAGAAATGTTGAACGCTATTCGAAGCGCCGGTTTGTTTTGTGCGCTGATGCTGATGGTGTCATTGGTTTACGCGCAGGTCGGCACAGCCGGCGGCCGCGGCGTGCTTGAACGCGCCGACGCAAGCGGGAAGACTGCTGAAGTCAAATTCGAGCCAAAACATGCATTCGCCTACACCGAAGGCAGCGGCGCAACCAAAGCGACGTGGATCGTCTTGACCGAAAAGGCGCCACCCGCCAAGGACTGGCTTGCCGCCAAGGATCGCGCCGAAGCCCGAAAACAATGGGGTGAAAAAGAGAAAGCAGCGTTCGTCGCAGCCAAGCTCGACGACAAGATGGACGTTGATTTGTACTTCATGTCATCGGGACCCGGTCAGTTGGTGACCGACATGATCAGTACCTGGAACGGACTCAAAAGCGCCAGCATCAAGCTCGCCAGCAAAACCGGAAAACGCCTTCAGGGGACGCTGACCAGCGGACAGGGCTGGTGCCTGAAGGACAACAAGTCCGACTATTGTTCGCTCAAGTCTGAATACTCGTTTGATGTGACTTTGCCGTAGCCCGGAGAAGCGCAGCGCGTCCGGGTCTGGTTGCGCGGCTCGTTCGTGTGTCACGTAGTCGCGATAAGAAATGCCTTGACGCACTGCGCTTCTCAAGGCTACGAGCGCTACAACTGCTTGCCCATTTCGCGCACGGCCTCATAGCGAAAGCACGTCGTCAAATGATCATTGACCATGCCGCAGGCCTGCATGTGGGCGTAGACGATTGTTGAGCCGACGAACTTGAAACCTGCCTTGAGCAATGCCTTCGACAGCGCGTCGGACTCGGGCGTCGTTGCCTTGATGTCTTCGCGTTTTTTGAGTGCATTCTGTTTTGGTTTGCCGTTGACAAACTGCCAGAAGAAATCAGTCAGCGCGAGCTCCGGGCGGGCGGCGGACTCGCGCAGTTTGAGCAGCGCCTGCGCGTTGGTCACGGCAGCACGAATCTTTAACTGATTGCGGATGATGCCCGCGTCAAGCAGGAGCTTCTGAATCTTGGCTTCCTTGTAGCGGGCGATCTTTTCGACATCGAAACCATCGAACGCCTTGCGGTAATTCTCGCGCTTGGCGAGCACCGTTTGCCACGACAAGCCGGCCTGCGCACCTTCGAGAATTAGCATCTCGAACATTTTGTGTTCGTCGAAGCAGGGCACGCCCCATTCTTCGTCGTGATATTTCTCGTAGAAATCCGGGACGCCGGTAGCCCAGAAGCAGCGTTTTTTTTCGGTTGCTTTGTCTACAGTTGTGGAAGGGGATTTCTTGGCGGCCATGTTGTTCTCTTTGATCTCCGTTCGTGGTGAGCTTGTCGAACCACATCGCAAATAGTCAATTGCGTTCATGGTTCGACAAGCTCACCACGAACGGGTGGGGAGTGCTAGGCGGGGGTCTTCCAGCGCATATCACCGTGCGCAGCAAAATCAAACATTTCGCCGTAAGCGATCTCCCAGTAATAACCGTCAGGATCGGTGAAATAGAAATGGAAACCACCCCAGAATGTGCTTTCCGGCTCTTTCACGATCTTCGCACCGGCAGCGCGCGCACGCTCGCAGATGGCGCGTACGTCCGCTTCGCTGCGCGCATTGTGCGAGAGCGAGAACCCGGGGAAACCACCACGCGTCGGCGGCAAATCATCGGCGATGTCTTTCGCCAGATTGGCCAGCGGAAACAGTCCGAGCCACGCGCCTGACAGCTCGATGAAGCGCACACCGTCGAAGGATTTGTTCGGCGGCGTGGCGAGCACCTGTTCATAGAAATCGGTCGCCTTGTCGAGATCGGCGACCCCCAGCGTGATCATGCTCATGCGCGGAATTTTCATGGTCGCTCCCGAAGTCAGTATTGGTGCAGAATAATGTACGTAAATACAGTTGTCAATGGTGGGGACCAGAGCGTGTTGACACGTCCTAATCACTCGGCAATTGGCCATTCCCTTTTTTGACTTTCAGTGCATCGGGAATCCGCTGGATGTGATCCGGATAAAACTCCGCATAAACCGAAAATCCGCAATACAGCAGCACACTCAGCACAACGAGAATTCGCCCGCCGCCTTCAAAATCCAGAAAGCCCCCGACCATGTAGAACAGGGCGACGACGGCCAGCCAGCGGAAGAAACCGAGAATGAAACGATGCTTGAGCCCCGCCTCGGTGTCCGGGCGGGTCGGCATTGTGTTCGACTGCACAACAAAGCTCAGGACCGCAGCGGATGCATTCGCCGCCAGCAGCGGCCACAGCGTGCTATCGGAACGCAACAGCGCTAAGCCTTCCTCGTGCGTGACCACGAGCAACGCCGGGGCGAGCACCGGCACCATGATGAAAGAGATCACGAGCAGGCTGGACACGATGGCATCGAAATAGTTGGCCACGACGCTGCGACCGTTGCCGGTGCCGTCATTGGCCAGACGCTGCGTGAGCAGCGCCTGCAACGCGGCGACGAGCACGAGGCCGATCCAGGTGTCGAACAGATACAGCAGCAGCATGCGCTGCGCGTCGTAATGCAGGAACAGCACGCCGATGATGGGCGCTGCGTTGCGCAGTAATACGTCGGCGAGGCGCTGCGCGCGTTGCAGCGGTGGCAGCGTCAGCAATCGCGGTGGCGGCGGAAGCGACGCGGCAACCGGCCCGGTCGTCGGCGACGGATTGTGCTTCTTGTTCTTTTTCATGGTGCCCACCCCGCGTCGCGTTTTGTGCTGCGCTGATTCTGCCGCAGCCGGAGGCAAGCTGCACTACACCCGGGGCAGATTTCTTCGCGCGAACCAGCTTCCGGACAGGATCCCACCGCCCACAATCAGGAACAGCGGCAGCATGCCGGTGCTCGCCGATAACGTGCCGAAGATGAGCGGCATCGTCCACTGGCTGGTCGAAATCATGGTCATGCGCATTCCGTTCACCTCACCGATGCGACCGGGCGGCGCGGCGTCGTGCAGCATCGACAGGATGATCGGCTGGCTGGCACCGAGGCCGAGTCCGATGACGAAGGACAGCGTGAGCATGAGCGGGTAGCTGTGCGCGAGCGCGAAGGCGAGAAACGTGACGCCGGAAATCGCCATCGCCGAAATCATCACGCCGCGTTCGCCCAGGCGTCGCGTCAGCGCCGGCATGAACAGGCGCACCACGAGCACCGCAATCGCAAACAGCGACAGCACCGAGCCGATCTGTGTCGCCGTGAGATTGAGTTCGCTGCCGAGCACCGGCACCATGAAGGCATACAAGTCCCAGCCGACCGTGATGAACGCGGCCGTGACCAGCGTGTTGCGCAGCGACGGCATGCCGAGCAGTTCACGTGCGCCGCCGTTGGCCTCGTTGCTGCGCGGTTCACCGACCGGCAGCTTGAGCAGTTTCGACGCGAACAGGACGGCCGCGACTGCAGGAAAAGCCGCCAGCACGCCGAACGCCGCCTGATAGCTCACGTGGTCGATCATGAAACCGGCGATCAGCGGGCCGAGAAAGCTTGACACCGAAAACCCGATCGACATGATGCTGAATGCCCGGACACGGTTCACGCTGCCGCCGTACAAGCCGATGGCGTATTGCGACGACGCCGCAATTGCCATCCAGCCGACGCCCATGCCGGCCGCACACAAGGCAAGCACGCCCAGCATCGGCTGAATCGCAGCGACCGTTCCGCCGATGGCCATGAGCGCGCAGCCGAACACCAGTGGCCGCCGCAGCGGCACACGATCCACCATGCGGCCGACGCG
>CAYMSY010000119.1:0-3691 GCA_964393195.1 uncultured Alcaligenaceae bacterium
TCGCGCGCGTTCACGCGGGCGCTCGCGGAGTGGCTGGCGTCGCGGCGGGAGCGGCAGGTGCGCTTTTCATACGACGAAACGGTCAGTGCACGCCTGCTGCAACGGGGCCAGGCGTTTCAGCTCGCGACGTCAACCCGCGAGTTGAATGCCGATGCCTTCGTGGTCGCGCTGGGTCCGCAGACGCCACATTTCGCGCGGGCGCTTGGCACACGGATTCCGATCTATCCGGTGCAGGGTTTTTCGGTCACGGTGCCGGTCAAGGACGCTTCACGCGCTCCGCAGCGAGGCGGCATCTGCGAGGATTCGCTGATTGCCTATTGCCCGTTGCAAACCGCAGCGGGACCGGCGATGCGCATCACGACCGGAGCGATTTTTTCCGGGCAGGACAATGGATTTAGCAATGCCGATTTCACGCCGCATCGCCAACATTTCGAGGCACTGTTTCCGGGGGCGCTCGATTGGTCGAATTCGCAGGCCGAGCGATGGGCCTGTCAACGCCCGATGACGCCGTCGTCATTGCCGATCATCCAGCGCGACGGCCGGCATCCGGAACTCTTCTGGAACTGTGGTCAGGGCCACATCGGCTGGACCATGAGCTGTGGATCGGGACGCATTGTGGCCGATCTGATCGCCGGTCGCGAGCCCTCGTTTAGCCTCGCGGACATGCAACAACTTTAAGTTTAAATGGCGTTGGCAATGGGCTCAGAACGCAAAAACGCTAAAACTCGACTATTGCCGAAATGTGCCGCTGAGCCCTACGCGGACGTCCTGTAGCGAAAAAGCTGTCAGCTATTCTGACTTCGGGCGCGGGATCGGAATGGGCCGTGGACGCGGCAGGATCCATGGCCGGTAACCGTAATATGGATACGGCCACCACAGCGGCGGCGGCTCGATCACGTAGGACACGGCAGGCTTCGGCTCAATCACCTCGAAGGCGAGAAATTGCGTGATCTGCGTCCTGCGGAAATTGTCGTCACTGACAAACACCAGCGTGCGGTTGCCGTTCGCGAGCCGTGGCCCGAAGGTCATACCCTCGGTGTTGTCGAGCTTCTTGAGATTGAGCGAGTCGAAATTGATGACCAGGTGCTTGCTGACCGGTGTGTAGTTGCCTTCGCGCAGCACTGGCAGATTGAGCACATCGCTGCCCTCGCGGGTGTCAACCAGGTAGACACGCAGCGAGTTGCCGATGCCCTGCGAGTAGCTGCGCTCAAGCACCAGCATGCGGAACTGGTCGAACATCAGGATTTCCGGGATGCCATTGTCGGCCTCGCCGTTCGGTGGCATCGGACGATGCGGGATGGCGTCGGGAAGATAGGCGATCTGGCGAATCGGATTGCCGGAATTGGCGTGATAGAGCGTAATGCGCGCCGGGCCGCCGGGCTTGTCTACCGTCGGGTCGATGCCGTCCTCAAAACGCGCCGCTTCCATTGATACCCACAGCGCCTTGCCATCCGGCGTCAGCGTCATGCCCTCGAAGGTCAGGTTGTCGCGCGGACCGGCATCACCCGGCTGCATCCGGAACATCGGCAGTTTCGGCAGTTCGCGGATCAGCGTGCCGTCGAGCTTCATTTCGCGAACGACCGGATCAAGGCCCAGCTTCTTGTCACCTTCGCTGGTCCAGAACAGGGTGTCGGTTTCGCTGCGATAGCGGATCGCCTCGGGATCGGGAATGTCGGTCGCCTTGTCGGCCTTGCCGCCGTAGGTGCTACTGTCGGCCTTTTTCAGCGTGACGACGGAGAGCAGTTCCGGCGTCTTGATGTCCTTGGCCGTGATGCCGATTTTCGCGGTGTAGAAGCGGGCCGGATTATGGTCGGAGCGATCGTCCGAGAGCAGGTAATACTGGTCGCGCGCCTCGTCATAGTCGATGCCCGAGATGCCGCCGAACGTGGTACCGCCGACCAGCGCTCGATGCGGTAGCGTGGTTTCGCCGATGAAGCGCAGCGAGAAGCCGAGCGCTTTCGAGGTGTCGGTGGACGACGTCGTGGAGGTGCTGGCACATCCGGCAAGCAGAAGCGCGGGCAGTAATGTTGCAAACAGGAATTTGAATGGACGTCGCATGATCGTAGAAGGCGATTGTGCAGAGCGGTGAAGCTGGAATTGTGACACTTCCGCTGTGGCGCGTTTTTCCGGCATTATTGCGGCGGTTTGGCGTCGCGCAACCGCTCGCGCCACCACGCGAGCGCACGGCCGCGATTGCCGCTTTTCCATGCGATGACGGTGTTGCCCGGCGGTTTCGGTTCGGTCAGCCGCTTGCTCACGAGCGTACCGTCACGCAGGCACGGACGGGCGAACCAGTCGGCGAGATAACCGCCGCCCAGCCCCGCGATCTGAGCGTCCACTTTGGCCTGCATCGACGGCACCACCAGCGTGTCCTGACCGGACAGCAGACCACTGCTGCGCAGCGGCAGGCGGCGGGCGCTGTCGCCGAGCACCACGGCGCGATGCGCCTTGAGCGCCTCATCAACGATCGGTTCCGGCGCGGCGGCCAGAGGATGCTGCGGCGAGACGCAGAACGAAAACGGAATGCTGAACAGCGGTTGTGTGCTGACGCCCACGCCCGATGGCGGATCGTTGGTGGCGCCGATCACCAGATCGGCCCGGCCGTCGAGCAGGGCCTCCCATGACCCGGCCAGCGTTTCTTCGTTGATGCGCAGTTTCGCTGAACAAGCGTCCTGAAAATAGGCATCGACGTGGGGTTGCAGCCAGCTCCACGGCAGGATGGCGTCGAGCACGACGGTGAGCTCCAGCTCCCAGCCTTTTGCGGTCTGTGCGATTTGCGACTGTAGCTGGTCGGCCTGTTGCAATAGCGCGCGGCCCTGTTCCAGCAGCACCTTGCCGGTCGCGGTGAGTTCCGCGCGATAGCCGGAGCGGTCAAAGATCAGCGTGTCAAGATCGTCCTCCAGCTTGCGCACGGCGTAGGTGATGGCCGAGGGCACGCGACCCAGCTCTTCGGCGGCGCGACCGAAGCTGCCGTGGCGGGCGATGGCGTCGAGAATTTCCAGCGCTTCGAGGCTTAATTTCAACATGTTCGTTATTTTTGAATAAGTGCGTCAGTTTCACAAGCTTATGTAGCCGCCATCGAAACCCCATACTTCGTCCTGTAGCAAATGCCGCCAGGCAAGCAAAGCAGGAAAGGAAACCGCCATGTTGACACTCAGAAAATCCGAAGATCGTGGCCAGGCCGACCATGGCTGGCTGCAAAGCCGTTTCAGCTTTTCGTTTGCCGAGTATCACGATCCGGCGCACATCCATTTTGGTCCGCTGCGCGTGATCAACGACGACTACATCGCACCGGGTCAGGGCTTCGGCACGCATGGCCACAAGGATATGGAAATCGTCACCTATGTGCTGGAAGGCGCGGTGGCGCACAAGGATTCGCTTGGCAACGCCGGCAATATCGTGCCCGGTGAAGTGCAGCGCATGAGCGCCGGTCGCGGCATCATGCACAGCGAGTTCAACCCGAACGCCGATCAGCGCACGCATCTGCTGCAAATCTGGATCATCCCGGATCGCACGGGCGGTGCGGCTTCTTACGAGCAGAAGGCTTATGACGCCAGCGAGAAGCGCGGCAAGCTGCGCCTCGTCGCGTCACCAGACGGCGCCGACGGCTCGGTCACGATCCAGCAGAACGCGCGCATGTATGCCGGACTGTTCGACGGCGAGGAAAGTTTCGATCTGGCCCTGGCAGAGA
>CAYMSY010000119.1:3701-8307 GCA_964393195.1 uncultured Alcaligenaceae bacterium
TGTTCGACGGCGCGGAGGCGGCCACGCACACGCTCGCAGCCGGGCGTCAGGCCTATGTGCATGTCGCGCGCGGCGCAGTGACGGTCAACGGCGTAGCGCTCAAGGAGGGCGACGCCGCAAAGATCGAGAACGAATCCAGTGTTCGCATCGAGAACGGCGAGCAGGCCGAAGTGCTGCTGTTCGATCTTGGGCCGCTTCAGTAAATAAACCGGTAGGAGCGGCTCTGCCGCGACCCCTCAGCAAACGAAGGTCGCAGCAAGCCGCTCCTGCAAAGACATCAGTTTCATCACCAAGGAAATCATCATGGCATCCGTCGCAATCGTTTATCACTCCGGCTACGGCCACACCAAGGCTGTCGCTGAATCCGTTCACAAAGGCGCGGCCAGCGTCGCGGGCGTTACCGCCACCCTCGTCAGCGTGACCGACGCTGAACAGCATTGGGACACGCTGGCCAAGGCCGATGCCATCATCTTTGGCGCGCCAACCTACATGGGCGCCGCATCTGCCGAGATGAAGAAATTCATGGAAGCCAGCGCCAAGGTGTGGTTTACGCAGGGCTGGAAAGACAAGCTGGCTGGTGGTTTCACCGTGTCCGGCGCGTACTCGGGCGACAAGCTCGCGACGCTGCAGCAGTTCATGATCTTCGCCGGTCAGCACACGATGCTGTGGGCGCCGCTGGGAATCATGCCGGGCTTCAACTCAAGCAAAGCCAGCATCGAAGACATGAATCGTGTCGGCTCGTACAGCGGGTTGATGGTTCAGGCCAACGTGGATCAGGGCGTTGAAGGCATTGCGCCCAGCGATTTCAAGACCGCCGAAGCCTATGGCGCGCGGATCGCCGGACTGGCCGTCAAACTGGCGAAATAAGTCGCGGAATTTGCCGTCATGTGGTGATCAGCTTTCTGCTGAAAACCGCATTCACGCAGGGCATAAAGCAAAAAAACGCCACAAGTTGACTTGTGGCGTTTTTTATTGGTAAGCCCTTTACAGACGTGCTTTCAGAGAAAAGCTGTTGCCTCCTGTAACTCGGTCAGCGACAGGTTACGGCTGTAACGTAATGAGCCCGCAGCTCACGCGTGGACCGGCGTTGCCGAGCGGTTGCGACACGTAATCGTCAGGGTCGCGGTGCGTGATGAGTGGCATGCCGATGATGCTGTATTTGCCGCCCGCCAACGTGATGGTGTCCACTTCCTGCCGCGTGGTGCCAACGCCTGCGGCGTCGGTTTTCAGGTTGAACATGGCGCCGGCATGACGCAGCGTATGGCCGGGATTGCCGTGCGGATGACCGTCCGGGTTGAAGTGGGCGCCGGTCTTGGTGCCATCGCCCGAACAATCCGGGACGGCATGCACGTGAAAGCCATGCTCGGAATTCGGTTTCAGGCCGCTGATCTGGGCCTCAACCAGTACGCGGCTGGCGCCAATTTGCGTGAAGCGCACGGTTCCGGTCGGGTTCAGGTTGGCCGGCGCCGCCGACGTGGTCGGTTTCATTTCAGCCACGGCAACGACGGGCTTGCGATCCGACATCATGCTTTGACAGCCAGAGATGAGCAACAGGGCGAGTGCGGTGCCGGTGAGCAGGACGTGTTTTGACATCGGTTTTCTCCTTTAGGTGCGCTGCGGTCAGGCCGCGGGACTGCGCATTTCCACCCGGCGTTGTCCGCGAGCAACCATATGTCGCGAAACGCGGCGGAATGATCGATTGTGACATGGACGTGCGGAATTTCGCTCGTCGCGGCGCATGTGGCGAGAGCGGTTGCGGATGCGCGCTAGGGTGCGAACGCGGTCCCGCAATTGGCGTTGAGCCATTCGCGGATGTTGTTGCCCGGCCCGGCCGGCGTGTTCCATTGCGAACGCACCGCGCCCGTCGCAATCGCGTTTTGGGTGACGGCGGTGCCGGTGAGGCCACGCATGGCACGCAGGATGACCAGTCCGTCGGTGCTCGCGAGGGTAGCCACCGCGCCGGTGGCAGCGACGGCGGCTTTCGAGCTGGCAGCAAAGATCGTTGCATCGGAGCTGTTCTGTGCGCAGGTCCCGGCCAGCGTGCCGTAGCTGCCTGCGCCGAAACCCAGCATCCGGCGAAACATGGCCACGCTATCGGTGGCCGGGTCAAGCAGGCCATTGCCATCGACGTCCAGATTGCAGTTCGGGAACGCGCTGTCGAGCTGCGCGTTGAGGTTGTTCGTAACCGTGGCGGCAAGTGCCGACGGTACGACGACGGCTGGAATGCGATAGCCAGCGGCGCGCGGATGAATCGACCCGGTCCAGCCTGCGGGGCCGCTGCACCGATAAGTGCCGGAAGAGGTGGTGCACAGGATGTCGGGGCTCGATGTGCAGACCGACAGATTGGCAACGGGCGATGCCCCCTGTGTGATGCTGCCGGTTACGGCCGCGTCGCGCCAGCGCGACACCTTCACGCGAACGTAATTGAGGCCACGAGCGGAGTGCGCGCAGTTGGTGTTGTTCGCACATGACGCGGTGGCAGCACCACAGCCGGCGGCCGTGCTGGCGCAGGCTTCCTCGGGCGTATCCGGTGCGATGCCGGCGACGGTGCCGGTGGACAGGCTCAGGCCGCAGGATTGCCCGTCGGGGGAAATGCGGATGCCGGGGTGGGAGTAGCACTGCAGGTTGCGATTGACGTAGGCAATCGACATGATGTCGCCATGCGTCGGCATATGGCAATACCCGTTCGGGCAACCCGGCGCGTTGTAGCCGTAGCCAAAGCCGTAGCCATACGACACCGGCGGCACCGTGGCATTCGGCGCGTCCACCGCGAGACTGCCGCGATCATGGTTCATGCCCATGACGTGGCCGATCTCATGCGAAAACGCGGTGTCCGGGCAGGTGCCGTTGCCCGCTTCCAGATCAAGCCCCTCGCTGAATACCGCATAGGCCCAGCCCTCATACGGTGCCATGTCGAAACCCACCGTGCCATTGCGGTTGGCCATGCCGCAGGCCGCATGGGCGTTGCGACGGAAGGGGCGGATCAGCACCACGATGTCGGCCTGGCTCGAATCGCGCAGCGGTGCGACGGCCGTCAGCTCCGGCGGCGTTACAACGACGCGATTAAATGGAGGACCAATCGACGGCGTGATGTGGTCGAGCGCGGTGCCGTCGCTGGTGATTTCGGAATAGCTGCTGCGATAGGTTGCCACGAGGCGGAGCGTGATCGCCACCTCACTGTTCAGATACGCCGTGTTTGCCTGCGCGATCAGGTTGTTGATGCGGGCAAGCACGCCGGCGACGCTGCCAAAGCGCGTGACCATGCCCTCGGTGTAGACAACCAGTAGATCAATCACGCTTTGCGGCGCCGGCGTGGCAAATGTCACCGCGCCGCCGGGTGCCTCTTTGTGCAGTTCAGCCAGCGTGGGCGGCAGCGGCGGCGGGTCGACATAGTCCTGTACCGTCGGCGGCGCAAGCGTATAGCCCGCCGCTTTCTGGTCAAGCAGCCGGACGCTGTCGGTCCGGGTGTCGCCGTTCAGCACATACACGGTATCCGCCGCATAGAGCATGCCATACACATAGCCCTCATGCGCCGTGATGAAGACATTGTGATCGGTATCACCGTCCCGGTGCATGCCCACCCAGGTACGCGCGCCATCGCGTCCATCAAGCACGCGCAGTGCTGTCAGCGCGAGCGTTTTCCCGTCGTTGACGGCAATGCTACGGGTTTCTCCGGGCACGTGTGCAAACAAGGCGTCGACGTCAACGTCCACCGGAATCAGCGCCGATGTCGCGGCCCGCTGTTTCGGGTTGGCATTCTTGGGCGTGATCCAGTGTGTTGGTGACGCCGCCGCGACCATCGCCAACGACAGCAGGGCACACAAAAAGACCATCAAGCGACGCACGAAAACCCCCAGACCGATCCCGGCGCTCAACTCTATGGTGAGGCGCGCTGTTTGATAGAAACACCTGTGAGGCAGTGTAGCGAATCGCCAACGCGCCGCCAGCGCCTATCGCCGGATCTGGAACACCGCCGTTTCACCACGCACATTGGGCAAAAAGGTCACTTCGTGGCCACCGGCCAGCACTGAGCGCCGCTCAACCACAATGTTCTTCTCGGCGCAGAACACATCAAAGTCCTTGACCGTTGAAAAGTGCACGTTGGGCGTGTCATACCACTGGTACGGCAGGCGTTTCGACACCGGCATGCGGCCGCCGACGCCCAGCTGCCAGCGGACCGACCAGTGTCCGAAGTTGGGCAGCGTCACGATCGCACTCTTGCCCACGCGCAGCACTTCGCGCACCAGTGCTTCGGTGTGCCGCGTTGCCTGCAGCGTCTGCGACAGGATCACGATGTCAAACGCGGCATCGGCAAACAGATTCAACCCGCCTTCGATATTGGCCTGCAACACGTTGAGACCACGACCGAGGCAGGCGAGCACCCCGGCGTCGTCAATCTCGACGCCGTAGCCCCTGACGCCGCGCTCGCGTTGCAGGCGGGCGAGCAGTTCGCCGTCGCCGCAGCCAAGATCAAGCACTGAGGCGCCCTGCGGCACCCAGGCGGTCACCACATCAAAGTCGGGGCGGATATAGGCGGCACTCATACCGTGATGCCTTTGAAATAGGTGCCGAGCAGCGCGTGGTACTGCGGAATTGGCATCAGGAA
>CAYMSY010000120.1:0-8254 GCA_964393195.1 uncultured Alcaligenaceae bacterium
TCGCGGGCTTGAGTAAGCGTCGAGCCGCTCAAAGGTCACCTTCTCGGCCACGCGCACCTGCCCCTGCGTGAGCACGGTCGGCGTGGGCACCACCAGCGCGAACTCGTTGAGCGGGCCGGAGTAATCGTTGAGCATCGACAGCACTGTGCGATTGCCGTCCCGCACCAGCACCACCTGACTGGCTTCATTGAACAGGCTGGCGTCGGCCTTGCCGGCATAGAACCCGCAGAACGCATTCGCCATCGGCGAGATCAGGGTCGCGAACGCCGTCGCAATCGCGACGAGCGCCGTGCGCCAGCGATTGCGCCAGCGAGCAAATTCAAAAGTCGGTTTGCGGTGTGGCGGGTACCGGTCGTCGGTCTGGCTCATGGTCTCTCCGGATTGAAGGATGAGATGGGTGTAACGAGCATAGACGGCAAATGGGGTTAAAGCCGTGCCAATTTGCGCGCTCGGAAGTTCAGGCACGTCACGGCGTGGGGCGCTGGTGCGCCGTTCGTGACCCCGTCCCGCATGCGTTACGCTTCAGCAAACGGGAGACCGTTGCCAGGAGCATTTATTTCAGATCGGTGGAGAGCACAGGCGTGGGCAAATTTTCAAGTACGATCCTGTTCGCCTGTGCGGTGGCGTTCGCCCTGACCGCATGCAGCGGTGGCGACGACAGGTCGCTGCCGGACCCCGCTCAAACAGCGAACTGGCGGTCGCCACAAGTCGCGCCAGCCTCAGTGACTGCCCTTGTTGGCGTTTATTCGGACGGACGCAGCGGGGCGTTCGTCGTGGGTAGATCGGGTAATGACGACGTGCTCGTGCTGCGATATGACATCGCCGCCGGGTGGAGCGGCGCAACCACCGAGATGCGTGGATTGCAGGCACTGCAGGCGGTTCGACAGAGCGACGGCGTGGCGCTTTTCGGTCGCGATGCGACGATGTGGTTTCGTACCGACTTCAGTGCCACCGGCGTCCGCTCCATGCAGCCGCAGTTTCCCGTCGAATATCGCGACAGCGATCGCACCGCTGCTATCAATCACACCTTTACGCCGGCTTTCGATGGCGCGATTGTCGCGACTGCGGTCCACTACAACGCCACGACACTCACCACCAGCGTGCAGACACGGGAGTACCGGCAGGGGAGCTGGTCCGCTGCAGGCACCGCCACGCTGACCTGGCCGGATGGTGGTGTGTTGCCGCCGATACCTCTTACCAACGTTGCCCTGACCCGATCACGCGCCGGCGATGTCGTTACGGTATTCGCGAGCAACATTTACACCTACACGTTTGTCGCCATTCGCCGCAGCACTGACGCGGCCTATGTGGCAGTGACTGATGCGCGCTGTGTCGGTGCCCGTTGCTCCGCGAACATGGGTGCGTACGCCGCACCCATTCTGGAGCTGGACGGCAGCGCCAGCGTGATGTTCTCGCGGTTCGCGCTATCCCAGCCTGATGACTGGTTCGCCGTGCGCAGCAGCGTGCCCGCGCCGTTGTGGCAGGGCGCAGTGATGCCCGGAAATGTCAGTTCCTCACCGGCAACGCGCCGTCTGCGGGTTGATGGCTCGCCTCTCTGGCTGACCGTCGACGCCAGTGGTCTGGTGCTCTGGGACGGCGCCCAGCGCGCGCAATGGGCGGGCGATGCCGCTGCGCTTGCCTCATGTGACCTGGCGTTTTGCGCACAGATCAGCGCGCCTGACACGACGCATTTGGCAACGCTGCAAGGAGCGGCGACCGGCTCGCCCGTCCTGTACGTGGCGGACCGTTCAACTGACGGACGCTGGTCAAGCGTTGTGGCGGTCCCGTTGTCGCCGGTTGCTACGGCGATGGCAAACACACGCCTCGTGCTGGACGCATTTCACGCGAATGGCCCCAATCAGGTCATTGTTGGGGTGATCGAACCGCAAAACTATACGCCCGGCGGAAGCTACGCGCTGTGGCCTTTCGCGGTAAGCAAACGCTGATCAGCCGCTCGCCGTGAGGCCGTCGGTGGCATATGGCTTTTTGCTGAAACGGCTATTTCAATGGGCTTGAGGGCCTAATAATAAGAAAGTCGACTTCCGCCATTTATCGCTGGTAGCCCATATTGGATGGGGCTTTCAGCGAAAAGTTGGCGGGTTTCCAATCCTCCGTTGCCGTCTTGCGTCTTCCGTCTTCCTAAGGAGCCCGGGTCGTTACGCCCAGATCACCGGCCCCGGCTTTGAATACCAGCCCTCAACCTGTCCGGCCATTGCCGCTTCGATCTTCGCGCGCTTGATTTTCATCGTCGGCGTCAGGAATCCATTGTCAATGACCCAAGGCTCTTTCGCGACCACGATCATGCGGATCTGCTCGTAGTCTGCGAGTCCGCTGTTGACCTCGCCGAGCAGCGCCGCGAGGTCAGCCGTGACCTGTTCGCGCACCGCCGGATCGTTGACCGTTGGCCGCAGATCTTCGGCGAGCACCACCATCGCGTAGGCGGCCTGCTGACCGACGCCGGATACCATCGACATTTCGATCATCGGGTTGGCGTTGATGCGGTTCTCGATCGGCGCCGGCGCGATGTACTTGCCCTTGCCTGTCTTGAACAGCTCCTTCTTGCGGCCGGTCAGCTTGAGCAATCCGTCGGCGCGAACTTCGCCAAGATCGCCGGTGCGGAAGAACCCGTCCTCGGTGAAACATTCGGCATTCAGCTCGGGTTGTTTGTAATAGCCCGCAAGCTGCCCCGGTGACTTGATCAGCACTTCGTGGTCGTCGCTGATGCGCACTTCGACGCCCGGCATCGGCGAACCGACGTAGCCCGGCGCATTGAGCGTGATGGAGGACGTGTTGGAGTACGCGAAGTCTTCGGTCATGCCGTAGCCTTCCACCAGATTGAGCCCGAGCTTGCGGTACCACGCGATCAGCGCGGCGGGAATCGGCGCCGAGCCGCTGCCGGCGTGCTTCACCGAATCGAGACCGAGACCGGTCAGGACCTTGCGACCAACGATTTTCCCGAGGATGGGCAGGCTCAACAAAAACGACAGTTTCTTCTGCGGCATCTTGTGGAACACACCCTGCTGGAACTTGAGCCACAGCCGTGGCACCGAGATGAAGACTGTTGGCCGTGCCCGCTGCAAGTCCTTGACGAATGTCTCCAGCGTTTCCGCGAAGAAGATGTGGCCGCGGCCCTCGACGAAGGCGGCACATTCGACCCAAGCCCGCTCGAATACGTGCGCGAGCGGGAGGTAAGACAGGATGCGAATTTCTTCCGTTGGTCCGATCGCCTTGCGGATGTTGCCGACCATGCCTTCCGCCGAGCGCGTGATGCGGTCAAAGCGATGCATGACCCCTTTCGGCTGGCCAGTCGAACCGGAGGTGTACATCAGCATCGCGATGTCGTCGGCAGCGCGCCCCGGCTTGCCAGCGAGGGGGTCGGTGCGGGCAACGATCGCATCCCAGGACTCTGAGGTCTTTTTGGCTGAATCCGGGGCCAGCGGAAACGCGATTCGCGGAAGCCCTGCCGGAACCGCGCTCGCCTGCTGGTCCCAGGTGTCCAGTTTGCCGACGAACAACAGGCTCGCGCCACTGTGATCGAGTACGAACTTGACGGTGTCCGCCGTCTCGGTTGGAAATATGGCGACGGTGGTGCCACCTGCCATCCAGATCGCCAGTTCGGCCATGAAAAAGTGCGCACAGTTCTTCGACAGGATGGCAACGCGGGCACCGGGCTCGAAACCCTGGCTTTTCAGGTGCGCTGCGATGCGTCGCGCCTGGTCCATCGCCTGCCGCCACGTGTAGTCGACGACTGCGCCTCCGCCGACCGGCTGTGTCAGCCAGAGATGGTCCGGGCGCGCGGCTTCGTGCTCATACACGTAGTCAAGAATCAGTCTGGATTGGGTCATGGGGCCTCCTTTTTTGTTGTGCCGACCACCGGAGATCACTATCGTCTCCTGATTTATGGCCATTCGTTTCGAATAGCTAAAGTCTCGCACAGATTGACGCCGGATAAGCGCATTTGGGCGCGGGTTGGCGAGTTTTGCCGGCGGCAGCCGACGCCATTGGTGGTGGACTGCCGCGCTTGACGGTTGTCAATCGGGGGCGCGGATGGCGTGGCTCCTTCTGGTTGAATCGTGCACACTAACGTCGTCTGGCAACCGCAAGCGCACTCGATTCGTGTCTCGTCCTGATTTCGCCGCCGTCCGTCCCCTTGAGCGTGGTCACGAGCCGGAAACGGCCGATGCCGTCGACCCGATATTTGTCGCGCGCAAATTGTGCAAGGTGTACCGCGTCGGCGAGATTGAAGTGCATGCCCTGCGCGACGTGGACCTGACAATCTATCGCTCGGAATTTGTAGTGCTTCTGGGGCCATCGGGAAGCGGCAAATCCACGCTGCTCAATATTCTGGGTGGACTCGACGTGCCGACCAGTGGCGAGGCCAGCTTCGGGGACCATCAGCTTTCAGGGGCCACCGAAGCCGAGCTGACGCAATACCGTCGCGAACATGTCGGCTTCGTGTTCCAGTTCTACAACCTGATTCCGAGCCTTACGGTACGCGAGAACGTGGCGCTGATGAGCGACATTGTGGTCAATCCGATGCCCGTCGATGATGCGATCGAGCTGGTGGGGTTATCGCAGCGTGGCGATCACTTCCCCTCGCAGCTCTCCGGGGGCGAGCAGCAGCGGGTCGCCATCGCGCGCGCCATCGTGAAACGGCCGGAAGTGCTGTTGTGTGATGAACCGACCGGCGCGCTGGACTACCAGACCGGAAAGTTGGTGCTTGAAGTCATCGCACGGGCAAACCGCGAGTTCGGCACGACGGCGATCGTGATCACGCACAACGCGGCCATTGCCGGCATGGCGGATCGCGTACTGCACATGGGCGATGGTCGGATCCAGCGCATTGAGGTGAACGTACAAAAAATAAAGCCGTCCGAGCTGTCCTGGTGAAGGCGCTCGACCGCAAACTGCTGCGCGATCTCACGCTGATGTGGAGTCAGGTACTCACCATCGCGCTTGTCGTTGCCAGTGGTGTCGGAGGCTTTGTGTCGTCGCTTTCAGCGATGGATTCGCTGACGCTGTCGCGCGACCAGTTCTACATTGACGGTCGATTCGCCGATGTGTTCTCCACCGTCAAGCGCGCGCCCGCGTCGGTGGCTGCGCGACTGCTCGAATTGCCGGGTATTGCTGACGTTCAGGCTACGCTCGAACAGACGGTACGCATCGAGCTTGCCGGCAATATCGACCCGGTGATGGGGCATTTGATTGGTCTCGACCGCAAGCGGCCACATCAGATCAACCTCGTGACCGTAAGGCATGGCCGCATGATCGGTTATCTCGCTGACGGCGTCGGACAGTCCGGCGGTGATCTGGAGGCGCTGGTCTCCGAGACCTTCGCCAAGGCGCAGGGACTGCAGCCCGGCGACCGCGTCGGTGCCCTGATCAACGGCAAGCGGCGTACGCTCGTGATTGTCGGCCGTGCGTTGTCGCCGGAGTACATTTTTGCCGGTGCACGGGGAATGCCTGATCCGCGTGGCTTTGGTGTGTTCTGGGTCGACCGCGAAGCGCTGGCTGCTGCATATGACATGGACGGCACGTTCAATCAGGTCGCGCTACGACTGGCTCCGGGTGCGTCCGCACGTGCGGCGCTGGATGCCGTGAATCGCGTTCTTGCGCCCTATGGTGGCCTTGATGCTGTTTTGCGTGACGATCAGGCCTCACACATGATGCTGGCCAACGAGCTCAAGGAACAACGCGTGTTTGGCATGGTGCTGCCGGCGATCTTCCTCGCGGTCGCAGCGTTTCTGCTCAATGTCGTGCTGAGTCGGCAGGTGTCAACGCAGCGCGAGCAGATCGCCACCCTCAAGGCGGTAGGCTACGATGACCGTGCGATCACCTGGCACTATCTCAAATTTGTGTTGGTCATCGTGCTGCTGGGGCTGGCCGGAGGCATCGTGCTGGGCGGCCTGCTCGGGCAGTATTACATGCGGCTTTACAGTGAGTTTTTTTCGTTCCCGGCGCTGATTTATCGTATGGATCCGTGGCTCGTTGCCATCGGCGGCGCGGTCACTGCCGCTACGGCCATCGCAGGCGCCTTGCATGCGATTGCAGCGACCGTGAGTCTGGCGCCGGCTGAAGCCATGCGTCCGCCATCGCCTGGCATTTTTCGGCGCACATTGATTGAGCGGGCGGGTCTGGAGCGCCTGCTGTCCCCTGCGGCGCGGATCGTCATGCGCAACATGGAGCGAAAGCCGTTGCGGACGACTATCGGAATTGCCGGGATGGCGGCGTCGCTGGCGATCGTGGTCGTGGGCCATTTTTCGCGTGATGCCGTTGACTACATCGTCAAGACGACATTCAACTTTGCGCTGCGTGGCGACGTGACCGTGACCCTTCTCAACGCCGACCGCGCGAGTATCGGCAACGAGCTGGCGCGTCAACCCGGCGTCCTGGCGGTCGAGCCCGGTCGCGATGTCGCGGTGCGATTCGTCAACGGCCATCGCGAATACCGCGGAGCGATTCAGGGGTTTGCCGATTCGTCGGAATTGCGTCGCGTAATCGATCGCGATGGCGCGGCATCACCCATACCCATCGACGGGCTGCTGTTGACTGATCGATTGGCTGAAAAACTCGATGTCAAACCCGGCGAACGGCTGGAAGTTGAAATCATGGAAGGTGACCGTCGCACAGAGTCGGTAGTGGTTGCCGCCGTGACGGCGGAGATGATGGGACTAAACGCCTACATGCGGCGCAGCGCGGTTAATCGGTTGCTCCACGAAGGTGATTTTGCGACCAATTTCAGCTTGCTGGTTGAAAAGGGGCAGGAGCCGCATTTGCTATCGCGGCTTAAGGATCTGCCCCGTACGGCGGGTACTTTCAGCAAGGCTACTGTGCAGCGCAACCTTGAGGAAGTAAGCGCACGCAACATTCGCATCCTGAGCGGGATCATGACCACCTTTGCGCTCGTTATCGCCATCGGGGTCGTCTACAACAGCGCGCGCGTTGCCCTGGCGGAGCGCGCATGGGAATTGGCAAGCCTGCGTGTGCTCGGATTTTCGCGCCGGGAAGTATCGGCGCTCTTCTTCGGCGAAATTGCCGTCCAGCTTGCCGTTGCGCTGCCATTGGGCATGCTGATGGGCTACGGTCTGACGCGTTTGATCCTTGATTTGCTGCAATCCGACCAATTCAGTTTTCCATTGGCCATTCGTGCCTCCACTTATGCTTTCGCCGCGATCGCGGTGGTGCTGGCGGCGCTGGCGAGTGGTCTCATCGTACAGCGGCGAATCAATCGCCTGGATCTGGTCGGCGTACTCAAGACACGGGAATAGTCATGAAACGAAATCTGCTGGTTGCAGTGCTTCTTCTGGTTGTCGTCGGCGTACTGGTCTGGGTGTTTTCACCGGAAGCGATTGAGGTGGAAACGGCGATCGCCGTGAAAGGGCGCTTCCAGCGCACCATTGATGAGGATGGACGTACCCGCTTGCTTGATCGCTACGTGGTGGTGGCGCCCATGGCCGGCGGCGTCGAGCGGAGTCGTCTCAAGGAAGGCGATGTTGTCGAAGCGGGCGAAACGGTCGCGGTCATCCTGCCGGCGGCTCCCGCGATGCTGGACGCGCGAACTGAACAGCAGCAGAAGGCGCGCGTCGCGACTGCGGAAGCTGCGGTTGAACGGGCACAGGCACGTATCGAGCGCAGCAAGGTTGCAATTGATCAGGCAAAAGGTGATCTCCTGCGCAGCGAGCAGTTGGCGAAGCAGGGTTTTGTTTCTGCCACCAAGCTGGAAGCGGATCGGTTGACCCTAAAGGCGGCCGAGAAGGATGGTGATACGGCGAAGCAGGACCTGCACGTGGCAACACATGATCTTGATGAAACGCGCGCTGCGCTTAAACAGTATCAATCGCCTTCGGTCGCGACACGCAGCAAAAGCTGGAGCGTGAAGGCTCCGATCAGGGGGCGGGTGCTGCGGGTTGTGCAGAGCAGTGAGGGAGCCGTCAACGTAGGGGCAGTGTTGCTTGAAATCGGAGACCTGAGCCGAATCGAGGTGGTCGCGGAGATGCTGACTGCCGACGCACTGCAGTTGTCAGCAGGGACACCGGTATTGATGGAGCGCTGGGGTGGCCCCGGCATGCTCGAAGGGCGCGTGCGCGTTGTAGACCCTGCCGCTTTTACCAAGGTTTCAGCGCTTGGCGTTGAGGAACAGCGCGTGATCGTTCATATCGACATCACGACACCACACGAAAAATGGCGGGCACTCGGTGACGGTTTCCGGCTCAGTGTGCGCGCCGTCGTCGAGGATGTTTCTGATGTTGTGAAA
>CAYMSY010000121.1:0-2735 GCA_964393195.1 uncultured Alcaligenaceae bacterium
GCACATGCGCAAAGCCATGCCCACGCGCTGATCGAACAGCTGCGCCCGGAAGTGGAGGCCAGTGCGCGCGCGACGCTGTTGCCCATTGCCCAGGCGCTCGGCGTGCGCAACGCGCGCCTCTCGTTCAGCGGCAATGTGATCGAAATTGACCGCACGCGGGCGATGCGAACGCTACAGGAACAGCCGCCGCAAGAATGACACCCGCCCTTCAGGAAGCCCTCCGGCTGCATCGCGCGGGTCGCTCCGCCGAGGCCTTGCCGTTTTATGCCGACGCGCTGCGCCTTGAGCCCGACGATCTGGCCGCGCTTTATTACGGTGGCGTCGCCGCGTGGAGCGCGAAGCTGCTTGACCTTGCGCTGGAGCGCCTGAATCGTGCCATCGCGCTCGCGCCGCAGCCGACGGCGGAGGTGCATTACCACCGTGGACTGGTGCTGGCGTCGCTCAACCGCGAAGAAGAGGCGGTCGCCGATTATCAGCACGCGCTCGCGCTCAAGCCGGACTACGCGCCACCGCACAACAATCTGGCGTTGATCATGCGCGATCGTGGCGATCTGGCGGCTGCGGCGCGGCATCTGGACGCCGCACTGCGCATCGATCCGCAATTGCACGATGCGCGCTACAACCGTGGGCTCGTTGCGGTGCAGATGGGTGAGCTCGCGTTGGCGCGCACGACGCTCGCGGATTGCGTCAAGCGGGACCCGGACAATGCGGCGGCGCGCGCGAGCCTGATCGACGTATTGATTGATTGCGCGGCGCTTTCCGAGGCTCTGGCGCTTGCACGCGCGAGCGCAAAGCGGCTGCCAAAGGCAGCGGTGCTGTGGAACGCGCTGGCACAGGCCGAGGCGGCGGCCGGCAATCAGGATGCCGCCGCCGAAGCCTATGCCGATGGGTTGAAGGTCGCGCCCGATGATGTGGTGCTGAGCCTGAACGCGGCGCTGTTCGAGAGCGAGCAGAGCAACTTTTCCGGCGCCCGGGAAATCTACACGCGCCTCGTTGCCGCACACGAACACAACGGTGCGCGGTTCCGCCTCGCGACGCTGTTGCCGTCGATTCCGGAATCGGAAACGCAGATTGACGGTCTGCGGCGGTCATTTCGCGACGCTCTGGCGCGGTTGCGCGATGACGATGTGAAACTGGTTGATCCGCTCAACGAATTTGGCGACACGCCGTTCTATCTCTCGTATCACGGTCGCGATGACGACCGGCAACTGCTCGCCGAGCTTGAACAGACGCTGCGCTCCGCCTGTCCTGCGCTCAATTTCACGGCGCCACACGTCGGCCGTACGCGGCGCACCGGCAAACCACGCGTTGCGTTCTGTTCGCACTTCCTGTTCGATCACAGCGTGGGGCGCTCGGTCCGCGCTTACGTGCAGGCGCTGGCGACCGATCAGTTTGAGCTCTCCCTGTTGCTGGTGCCGCCGTTTCAGGAAGACAGCCTGTCGCGCGAACTGTCCGGAAAAGCAAACGTCATCCGCCTGCCGTTCGATCTGCGTGCCGCGCGTGAACGTATCGCGACGCTGGAACTGGATCTGCTGATCTTTCCGGAGATCGGCATGGACGCGCTGACCTATTACCTCGCGCTGTCGCGACTGGCCCCCGTGCAGTGGACGACGCTGGGCCATCCGTGCACGAGCGGTCTCTCCAGCATTGACGCGTATTTGAGCTATGAGACGCTGGAGGTGCCGGGCAGTGAACGTTTCTATAGCGAGCGGCTGATTCGTCTGCCGGAGGGTTCGATCTATCCCGACTATCCCGGCGACAATGTGCCCGCGCGGCTTCGCGACCGGACGCAATTGGGTTTGCCGGGCGATGGACCACTGCTCATCTGTCCGCAATCCCTGTTCAAGCTGATGCCGCAATTCGATCAGGCGTTACGCGACATTCTGGAAGCGACGCCGCGAGCGCGGGTGCTGTTGCCGGAGGCCAGACACGCCGGTCAGGTCACCGCCATCAAGCGGCGCTTTGCCGCAACGCTCGGGCCGCTGGCAGATCGCATCCAATTCTTCTCACGACGATCGCGCGCCGAATTTATCGAACTGGTCGCGGCCTGCGACGTACTGCTGGACCCGTTCCCGGTCGGCGGCGGCATCACGACCTGGGATGCCCTCGCTACCGGGATCCCGATGGTGACCTGGCCGGGCGAACTCATGCGCAGCCGCTTTGCCTTTTCAGCGCTGCAGCAGGCGGGCATCACGAGCACTGTCGCCCGCGATCTGCCGGATTACGTGGCCATCGTTTCACGTCTGCTGCGCGATGCCGACGAGCGTGCAACCATTCGCAGCGCCATCTCGGGCGCGGCGCCATCCATTTATCGCGATACGCGAGCCGTGCCGCACTTCCTGTCGGCAATCAACCGGGCGCTCGACGCCTGAGCGCCATCATTCAGTTTTTCCAATGCGATCCGTCTCCACTTTTCTTGTATCAATCATTGCTTTCGCCTCCGGCCTTTGTCACGCGCAGGCGCCACTGTCCACCGAAGCGATGGCAGAGCGCCTTGGCGCCTGCATTGCCTGTCATGGCAAGGAAGGTCGCACGATCAACGCCGAATACCTGCCGCGCATCGCGGGCAAACCGTCGGGCTATCTGTTCAACCAGCTCATGAATTTCCGCGATGGTCGCCGCAACAACACGGCCATGTCGCACCTGTTGCAGCCGCTGTCGGATGCCTATTTGCGTGAGATTGCCGAGTATTTTTCTGCGCTGGATCTGCCGTACGCGGCACCGTTGCCACCGGT
>CAYMSY010000121.1:2835-8251 GCA_964393195.1 uncultured Alcaligenaceae bacterium
TACCGCGCCATGCATGAAGGTCGCTCCATCGACGGTCGTCTGCTTTACCCGGCGTTTCCGTATCCCAACATGACTCGGGTGACGCGCGAGGACTCGGACGCAATCTTTGCGTACCTGATGAACGGCGTAAAGCCGGTATCGCAGGCGAACCTGCCCAACACGCTGAGCTTTCCGTTCAATACGCAGATTGCGCTCGCCGCGTGGCGGGTGCTTTACTTCAAACCCGACGCATCAAAAGCAGACACCACTCAATCCGCGCAATGGAATCGCGGCGCCTACCTCGTACAGGGGCTCGCACATTGCGGCGCCTGCCACAGCACGCGCAACGCGCTCGGCGCGCCGGTGGCCGGGCACGCGTACGATGGGGCGATGATGCCGCTCAATGACTGGTACGCGCCGTCGCTCACGGCCAAAAACGAGGCAAGCGTCGCCGAGTGGGAACTGGCGCAGATTGCGCAATGGCTCAAGGGGGGCACGTCGGAAAAGGGCTCGGCGCTCGGCCCGATGGCAGAGGTCATTTTTCAGAGCACGCAATACGCCAGCAATGACGATCTGCTGGCGATGAGTGCCTACCTGAAATCCTTGCCTTCAGCGACGCCGGCGCGGGCAACGAATTTCGCGCCATCCGCCGCGAACAGCGACGGTGCGGGCCGCGAGATTTATCGCGAACATTGCGCGAATTGTCACGGCGAAGACGGTAAAGGCAAACCCGGCGCCTTCCCGGCGCTGGCTGGCAACCGCACGGTGACGATGGCCAACACGACGAATCTCATTCGCATCATCCTGTCCGGCGGATTCGCACCCGCCACCGTCGACAACCCGCGTCCGCACGGCATGCCGCCGTACTACCACGTGCTGTCCGACGCCGATGTAGCGCATGTCGCGACGTATGTCCGCGCGGCCTGGGACAATGCAGCGGCAGCAGTAACCGAACTGGACATGGTGAAGCACCGCAATGCGGTGAAGACAGCGCACTGATTCCGGATTGCTACAGCAATCCCTATACTGCCGGCTTCATTCCACACCAGCGCGAGAGGTTTGCCCATGATCCGAACATCTGCCGTTGCCTCTTTCGTGCTGTCGGGCGCGTTGGCGGTGTTGTCCGGCGCCGCCTTCGCACAGGCACCCGCCAATCCTGCCGCGCTGATCGCCGAGCAGCGAACGGCGCTCGAAAAATTTGCACGCATGGATGGCGTCTGGCGCGGCCCGGCGTGGACCATCCTGCCGTCCGGCGAGAAGCACAACATCACCCAGACCGAACGCATCGGCCCGTTTCTCGACGGCTCGATCAAGGTGATCGAAGGGCGCGGCTACGAGGCCGATGGTCGCGTCGGGTTCAATGCATTCGGCGTGATTTCGTACAACGCGGAAACGAAGGGCTACCGCATGCGTTCGCACGCGCAGGGCCGCTACGGTGACTTTGCGATTGTGCCGACCGATGATGGCTATATGTGGGAAGTGCCCGCCGGTCCGATGACGATCCGCTACACGGCGGTGATCAAGGATGGCGTGCTCAAGGAAGTGGGCGATCGCATCATGCCCGGCAAGGAGCCGGTGCGCTTCTTCGAGATGACCCTGACGCGGCTTGGCAACACCGACTGGCCGGCGGGCAATGCAGTACCGGCGAAATAGGCGTTTGGATAGGGCGTAGCCGGTCGTCAGTGCGCGACGGGCTCCTCAGCGAGCAGTCGTTGCAGCGTCTTCAGTTGCCATGCGTATTCCGGCGCAAATGAATCCGGATCATTGACGGCGTAACTGCCGTATCCGTACACCGTGGAGTACGCGGCATATTCCGCGGCGTCGAGCGCACGGCCCGCGAGCGCATTGGCCACGGCATAGGTCGCCGACACGGCGGAATGTTTGGTGCCGTCAATCGAGGTTGAGCCGCGATGGTGATTGGCCACCTGCGCGGCTTCAGTCGCCGCGTTTTCCAGCGTGGCCTCGCCGCAGTGTCCGTCGACATGGGACTGCAGCACGTCAAGCAATTCGACGGCGCGCGGTTCCTCGAGCAGATGACGAACGCGGCTCGCGCAGGCAAGACCGAAGCGCAGCCGCAGCATGCGGTTGCCCTCGTCGCCGAGGGCGTGTACAGCGGCCAGTTGTTGCAGTTCGTGATTCATGAATGCGCCTTTCGACCGGGTTGTGGGGCGTCCCGTGCAGCATCACGGCCGTTACAGCTTGATGCCGAAACGTCCATCCAATAAGGGCTCAGGCTAGATTTAGTGCAAAAGTCGACTTTACGCATAAATTGTCATTGAGCCCTTATTGAATGGTACTTTCAATGAAAAGTTGTCACTCAAATTGACACGCTGGCGCCCGTCGCAACGGCCTGCGGCTCCTGCCCGGACCGGAACCATTTGCCGGCAAACGGCCCGTGCAAGGTGATGTCGCCGCCGCGCACGCGCAGCCAGTCGCCCTCGGGCAAACCAAACACCGGCACCGTCGGGTTGAGCGCCACAAATTCCGCCAGCCGCTGATCGCGCGTTTCGCCCATCCAGCCCTCGGGCACGGCGTTGGTGTAGTGCGCATTGAGCTGGAAATCGATCACGCCCAACGCATCCAGTCCCGACGGGTCAATGATCGGCATGTCATTGGTGGTGCGAATGGTCGGCGCGCAGATGGCCGAGCCCGCGCTCCAGCCGACATACGGTTTGCCCGCGAGAATCTGCGTGCGCAGCGGCACGATGATTTCCTTGCGCCGTAAATGGTGCAGCAGGTTGAAGGTGTTGCCGCCATTGGTCATGATGGCGTCGGCTTCGGCCAGCGCTTTCGCCGGATCCTTGAAGTGATGAATCGCGGTGATTTCAACACCGAGCGACTCCAGCGCATTGCGCACATTTTTCGCGGTCGAATCCCAGGCGATGGTCACGCTGGCGTACGGAATCAGCACGATCTTTTTCGCATCACCAATCGTTTCCCGAATGGCCTCCACGGCATGTTCGAGATAACCCGTGGTGGGCATGCGGGAATTGGAGAGAAGCAACAGGTTTTTCATGAAGTGAATATAGGGCGAATTCGCGACCGGGAGGCAACTCGTCGGCCTCGAACACAGCATCGGACGACGCTGTTTTGTCGAAATGTGCCTCTCGCGGAATCAACAAACCGCTGGAAGCATATACACTAGTTGCTCCACTCGCGGTTGGGAGGCTGCGGGTAAATCAACCCAGTGAATCATGGCTGCCAAATCTCGTACCCGTTCCGTTTCGCCTCCCGCTCCGGCGCCTGCCGCGAGCACCGACATCCGCATTCGCGGTGCCCGGCAGAACAATCTCAAGAACGTCGATCTCGATATTCACACCGGTGAGCTGACGGTCGTCACCGGCGTGTCCGGGTCCGGCAAGTCGTCGCTGGTGTTTGACACGCTGTACGCCGAAGGCCAGCGCCGTTACGTCGAGACATTCTCGCCGTACGCACGGCAGTTCCTCGACCGCATGGACAAACCGCAGGTGGATCGAATTGAAGGCATTCCACCGGCGATTGCGATTGACCAGACCAACCCGGTGCGCACGTCGCGCTCAACCGTGGGCACGATGACCGAGGTCAACGACCACCTGAAGCTCATGTTCGCGCGGCTGGCGACGTTGTACTGCCAGGGCTGCGGCGCGAAGGTGAAACGCGATAGTGCAGACACGATCTACGTCGATCTCAAGCTGCGTGCCGCGAAGGCTGATGATCCGCGCGTGGCGATCACCTTCCCGGTGACGGTGCCGGAGAATTTCAAGGAAGCGGAAGTCGAACAGTTCCTGTCCGCGCAGGGCTACACCCGCGTGCACACGCAGGAAAAGCGCGACGGCGCGACTGTGCTGCACGTCGTGCAGGACCGCATGCGCATCGGCACCGCCGAGAAGGCACGCGTGATGGAGGCGCTGGAAGCGGCACTGCTGCACGGCAAGGGGCGGGTCAATGTGTTTTTGCTGGATGCGAATACTGTAGGAGCGGCTTTGCCGCGACACGATGTTGGCAATGGCGACGTGGGTCGCGGCGAAGCCGCTCCGGCAAACGTACATGCCTGGCGCTATTCCAGTGACCTCCACTGCCCGACCTGCGACATCACCTACAGCGAGCCGCACGCCTCGTCGTTCTCGTTCAACAATCCGCTCGGCGCCTGCGACACCTGTCGCGGCTTCGGACGCGTGATTGGCGTTGATCTTGGTCTTGTGATTCCCGATGAAGGCAAAACGCTCGCCGAGGGCGCAGTGAAGCCGTGGCAGACCGCGAGCTTCAAGGAGTGCCAGGACGATCTCAGGAAGTACATGACGGCACGCAACATTCCAATGGATGTGCCGTACCGCGATCTCGGGCCAAACGACAGGCGCTACATCATCGAGGGCGACGACAGCTGGCGCTCGTGGGAAAAGGACGCCAACAAGCGCTGGTATGGCGTGCGCCGCTTCTTCGACTGGCTGGAGTCCAAGGCGTACAAGATGCACATTCGTGTGCTGCTGTCGAAATATCGTGCCTACACGCCGTGTCACGCCTGCGAAGGCGCGCGACTGAAGCCGACCTCGCTGAATTTTCGGCTTGGGTCGAAAACGAATGCGGACGCCGTGTTGCTGGCGGACAAACGTTTCTCGCCGCGCCATTTCAGGTATTCGCATGACACATTGAAGTCATTGCCCGGTCTGACGATTCACGACCTCATGCTGCTGTCGATCGACAAGCTGCGTACGTTTTTCAACGATCTCGATTTTCGCGACGATGGCGCGGTGCTGGATGAGGCTGGCGAACTGGTGCTCGGAGAAGTTCGCGGACGGCTCGGCTATCTGTGCGATGTCGGGCTTGGTTATCTCACGCTGGATCGTCAGTCGCGCACATTGTCCGGCGGCGAAGTGCAGCGCATCAATTTGACGACCGCGCTGGGCACCTCGCTGACCAACACGCTGTTCGTGCTCGATGAGCCGTCGATCGGCCTGCACCCGCGCGACATGACACGCATCATCGGCGTGATGCAGCGGCTCAAGAACGCGGGCAATACGCTGGTGGTCGTGGAGCACGATCCGCAGATCATGTTTGCCGCCGATAGGCTGCTCGACGTCGGACCGGGACCGGGTGAGCGCGGTGGTTCAATCATTTTTGATGGTGCGCCACGTGAGTTGGCAACGACGAAAGATTCGCGTACCGCCGAGTATCTGCTCGGCCGCGAGCGCATCTCGCGAAAATTGCGAACGCTCGGCAACAGCGAAGATGACCGCATCACGTTAACCAACGCCCGCGAAAACAATCTCAAGGGCATCACGGTCAATTTTCCGCTGCGTGGTCTGGTCACCATCACGGGAGTATCAGGCTCCGGCAAGTCGTCACTGCTGCAGGACATTCTGGTGCCGGCAATGTACAAGGCCAAGGGCAAGACGACCGATGCGCCGGGGTCGTACGATCTTCTGCTCGGTCACCAGAATGTTGACGACGTGGTGTTCGT
>CAYMSY010000122.1:0-8229 GCA_964393195.1 uncultured Alcaligenaceae bacterium
GTGCAGCGCAGTTCTACAAGGACAAAGGACGCCACCTCATCACGGTGAAAACCGAACACAAGGCCACGCTCGACACCATGCGCGAGCTGGAGCGGCAGGGCTTTGAAGTCACGTACCTCGACGTGATGGAAAACGGCCTGATCGACATGAACGCGTTCAAGGCGGCGCTGCGGCCTGACACGATTCTGGTGTCGGTGATGTTCGTGAACAACGAAATTGGCGTAATTCAACCGATCAAGGAGATCGGCGAAATTACCCGCAGCAAGGGCATCATTTTTCACGTCGACAGCGCACAGGCAACGGGCAAAGTCGCGATTGATCTTCAGGATTTGAAAGTTGATCTGATGAGCTTCTCTGCGCACAAAACCTATGGCCCGAAAGGCATGGGGGCGCTGTTCGTGCGCAAGAAACCGCGCATTCGTCTCGAGGCGCAGATTCACGGCGGTGGTCATGAGCGAGGCTTTCGTTCGGGTACGCTGGCGACGCATCAAATCGTCGGCATGGGCGAAGCGTTTCGTCTCGCGAAACAGGAAATGGCGACCGAGAACGAGCGTATCCGCATGTTGCGCGATCGTCTCTACAACGGTCTCAAGGACATTCCCGAGGTGTTCATCAACGGTGACATGGAGCAGCGCGTTCCGCACAACCTGAACGTGAGTTTCAACTTCGTCGAAGGTGAAAGCCTGATCATGGGCGTCAAGGAGGTGGCCGTTTCATCGGGGTCGGCCTGCACCAGCGCGTCACTGGAGCCGTCCTATGTTTTGCGTGCCCTGGGCCGCAGCGACGAACTCGCACACAGTTCAATCCGCATGACGGTCGGTCGCTTCACGACAGAGGAAGACATCGACCGCACGATCGCCACAATGAAGCGCACGGTGGAAAAGCTGCGTGCAATGAGCCCGCTGTGGGACATGCATCTTGAAGGCATCGACCTGTCCACCGTACAGTGGGCTGCACATTGAGAACCACCGCATTTGGGTCTTTCGCGGGCGCGCTGCGGCGTTGCTTGCCACCTCGCGTACATATGTACGCGTCGGCGACAAGCGCCTTGCATCGCATCCCGTGATCGTGGTTCTTATAGAAATTTAGGCAAGAGGTAACACCATGGCATACAGCGAAAAAGTCGTCGATCACTACGAAAATCCGCGCAATGTAGGCGCGTTCGCGAAAGACGAAGCGGATGTCGGCACCGGCATGGTCGGTGCGCCGGCCTGCGGCGACGTGATGAAGCTGCAGATCAAGGTTGGTGCCAACGGCATCATCGAAGACGCCAAGTTCAAAACGTACGGCTGCGGATCCGCGATCGCATCGTCATCACTCGTCACCGAATGGGTCAAAGGCAAAACGCTTGACGAAGCGATGAATCTCAAGAACACGCAGATCGCTGAAGAACTCGCGCTGCCGCCGGTCAAGATTCACTGCTCCATCCTCGCCGAAGACGCGATCAAGGCGGCGGTGCAGGACTACAAGGCGAAGCACGCCGTCGCTGAAAAGGAAGTCGCGTAGCACGCAGTAGTGCGAGTCGGGCGGGCATTGCCCGCCGTTGGAGTACAAGGCGGGTGCGCCCGCCCACGGAGTCAATATGTCAGTCACGTTAACCCAAGCCGCCGCCAATCACATCGAGAAATATATTGCCAAACGTGGCAAGGGGATCGGCATTCGTCTGGGTGTGAAGACCACGGGCTGCTCCGGCCTCGCGTACAAACTCGAATACGCCGATGAATCGCAGCCGGAAGATATGGTGTTCGAAAGCTACGGCACCAAGGTGCTGATTGACCCCAAGAGCTTCGCCGTGCTCGACGGCACCGAACTCGACTTCCAGCGCGAAGGCCTCAACGAAGGCTTCAAGTTCAACAACCCGCGCGAAAAAGCGCGCTGCGGTTGCGGTGAGTCGTTCACGGTCTAGGCCGTAAACCTCCCCGCGTGCGGGCGAGGGCACGCGCATGAACTACTTTACAGCGTTTGATCTACCCACGGCATTTGCCATTGATGTCGTGCTGCTGGCCGTCCGCTATCGCGATCTGCAAGCCGCCGTCCATCCGGACCGGTTCGTGAATGCGACTGACGCTGAAAAGCGCGCCGCGATGTCGCGTGCCGTGGAAATCAACGAGGCCTACAGCACACTGAAAGACCCGGTTCGTCGCGCGCTGCATCTGCTCTCGTTGCAAGGCATTGATGCGCTCGACGAGAAGAACACGACGATGCCGATGGATTTTCTCCTCGAACAGGTCGAATGGCGGGAAGCGCTGGCCGATGCCCGTCTCAAGGAAGATTCGGACCGACTCGACGAAATGTCGGGCGAACTGGCCAGCATGTTGCGCTCGCTGGGTGACATTTTTGACGCGGCCTATCGTGGCGAGCACTTCGCGGTTGCAACCACGCTTGCACGCAAGATGCGCTTTGTCCAGAAACTCGGCGAGGAAGTCGATTCAGCGCTGGCTGATTTGGAACAATAGCCGCAACAACCAGAAAAAGACATGGCACTTCTGCAAATCTCCGAACCCAACGAGAGCCCCGAGCCGCACACCCGTCGTCTCGCAGTCGGCATCGACCTTGGCACCACCAATTCGCTGGTCGCGACGATTCGCAATGCCGTGCCCGAGTGCCTGCCGGATGCAGAAGGCAAGACGATGCTCTCGTCTGCGGTGCATTACGGTGAGTCCGGCGTCGTGACGGTTGGCGCAGACGCGCTGGTGCATCGCGGTGATGACGCGCTCAACACGATTACCTCGGTCAAGCGATTCATGGGACGCAGCGTCGCTGATCTGCGCGATGATTCGAGCGCCCGCTACAGTTTTACGACGCCGTCTGGCGACGGCAAGGGGCCTCTGAAAATTGTCACGCGACAGGGCGCGATGTCGCCGATCGAAGTGTCTGCAGAAATCCTGCGCGTGCTCAAGGCGCGGGCGGAGGAGAGCCTCGGTGGTGAGCTTTATGGGGCTGTGATCACGGTGCCGGCATACTTCGACGATGCCCAGAGGCAGGCCACCAAGGATGCGGCAAAACTGGCGGGCCTGAATGTCCTGCGGCTGCTGAACGAACCGACCGCAGCGGCGGTTGCGTACGGACTGGATCAGCATGCTCAGGGCACATATCTCATCTATGACCTCGGCGGCGGAACCTTTGACGTTTCAATCCTGCGCCTGTCGCGCGGTGTGTTCGAGGTGCTGGCGACGGCGGGGGACACGCACCTTGGCGGTGACGACTTTGATGCGGCGCTAGCCCGGCACGCGTTCGATACCTGGGCGCTGACACGCGCCTTGTCGCCCACCGGTCAGGCCAATCTGCATGCGGCTTCGCGCGCTGCCAAAGAGGCCCTGACCTCCGCCGACATCGCCACGATCAAGGTGAACTGGGGTTGTGGTTTCGACAGTTCGGTCGACGTGACGCGTGAAAAATTCGTCGAACTCACGCAGCCGCTCGTTGATCGCACCATGACTGCGGTGAAGCGCACATTGCGCGATGCCAGGCTCAAGGCCGACGAGGTTGACGGTGTGGTGCTCGTGGGAGGCGCAACGCGCATGCCGCACGTGCGCGCCGCGCTCGAGGCACATTTCGGCAAACCGCCACTGGCCACTATGAATCCCGACGAAGTCGTCGCGCTGGGGGCTGCGATTCAGGCCGATCAGCTGGCAGGCAACTCGAAGGTTGGCGAGGAGCACCTTTTGCTCGATGTGATCCCGCTGTCGCTCGGAATCGAGACGATGGGCGGCCTCGTCGAGAAAATCATTCCGCGCAATTCGACGATCCCGGTTGCGAAAGCGCAGGAGTTCACGACGTTCAAGGATGGCCAGACTGCGATGGCGCTGCATGTCGTGCAGGGCGAGCGCGAGCTGGTCGCGGACTGCCGCTCACTGGCGCGATTCGAGTTGCGCGGCATTCCGCCGATGGTCGCCGGTGCGGCGCGCATTCGCGTGACGTTTCAGGTGGATGCCGACGGTTTGCTGTCGGTCAGCGCGACGGAAACGACAAGCAATGTGCGTGCGGACATCGTCGTGAAGCCGAGCTACGGCCTGGGTGACGGTGAGATTGCGACGATGCTGCAAAGCGCGTTTGCAGCCGCGAATACCGACATGCAGGCGCGTGCGCTCGCTGAGGCGCGTGTCGAGGCGCTGTCACTGGTGACGGCGCTGTCCAATGCACTGGCTGTGGATCGGGCACTGTTGACTGACGCCGAGCATGCCGCGCTGGGGTCCCAGGTGACGCACCTGAAGACGCTGGCAGAAGGAACCGACCATCGCGCGATCGTGCGCGCGACGGAAGCGCTCAATGCTGCGAGTACCGAATTTGCCGGGCGTCGCATGGATCGCGCCGTGCGCGAAGCGCTGACCGGCAAGGCGATTGACCAGATCGCCTGATCGCCATGACCGACTTCCCTCCGTATTCATTCATGGCGAGCCTGTCGAACCATGAGCACTGCACTGTTTCTTTTTTCGTTCATCCCTCGACAGATTGAGGACGAGCGGACCACCCATAATGCCGATCATCAAAGTCCTTCCGCATCCCGAACTCTGCCCCGATGGCGCCGAGTTTCAGCCGAAACCCGGCGTTAGCCTGTGTACGGCGCTGCTTGATGCCAACATTGAAATCGAACACGCCTGCGACCAGTCGCTGGCGTGCACGACCTGTCACGTGATCGTGCGTGAAGGCTTCAACACCACCGGCGAAATGAGCGAGGACGAAGAGGATTTGCTCGACCGTGCCTGGGGGCTGACCAGCGTTTCGCGTCTGTCGTGTCAGGTGAAAGTTGGCGACAACGATCTCACCGTTGAGCTGCCGAAATACACGATCAACCACGCGCGGGAGAATCATTGATGGCTGAACAAAAACTCAAATGGACCGACACGCTGGAGATCGCGATCCAGCTTGCGGACGCCAATCCCGACGTTGACCCGACGCAGTTGCGTTTCACGGCGCTGATGAGCATGGTGCTCGCATTGCCGGAGTTTGACGATGTGCCGGAGCGCTGCGGCGAACGGATTCTCGAAGCGATTCAGCAGGCCTGGATTGACGAAATAGCCTGACAGCTTTCTTTGAAAAACCTTCTTGAACAGGGCATAGCGCAACATATCATAGAAAGTTGACTTTTGTCATTTTGCGCCTGTGAGCCCAATGAAATGGACTTTTCGCTCGAAAGCTATATACAAAATTTGTCGCCCGAATACGATCGAAATGCACTTTTCGGGTGCGGCTGACAGGCGGTTTGATTGGGCCAAATTTGACGCAGCGCATGCCTGTTGAACTGCGCTCTGTCACAATAGTCTGAGCTATTCATCCACTGTCTGCCACGCCTTCCTGTCAATCCATGCGAGTCTTTGTTGCCTGTATCGTCGCGCTGTCGCTACCCCTGCAGGGGTTGGCGTCAACGTTCATGACGCATTGTGCCGGCGGGGCGACACATGGGCAGCACGCGGCGCAGCCATCCACCGCGCAGGCGCATTCAGGGCATGGCGAGGCAGTGGTGACGATGGTGGCGTCTGCGATTGCCGATGATTCACATGGCAGTGTTCATGTTCATTCGAAAGCGTCGAAAGCAGGCGATGATTCATCGTCGCCCGATCGCGCCAGTTGCGCGGTCTGCTGCGCAGCCGTAATTACCCAGGCAAGACTCGTCGTCGCGCCGGATTTGAGCTGCGAACCTCCCTTGCCGCTCGTGGTGCCGGCCTCACCGGAGCGTAATCCCGGCGGCATCGAGCGGCCGCCGCGTTTCAGCAGCCGCTGACGTGTGCAGCGGGCTGGCACGGGTACTTGTGCCGTGCATTGCCTGCTCAATCCTTGTAACCGGGTGTCGGGGCGAGTCGTCGCTTCGTGCGATGCTGTGCTCGCGACGCCTGATCATGTCTGAATGGGGCTCTCCGTGAAATCAAACCAGCGCTTTTCTTCTACCTTTGTATCGCGAACCGTCGTGATTGGCGTGATGCTGCTGACCGTGGCGCACGCTCAATCCACCGGACCGCTGCCGTCGGCAACATCGGCTGTCGCAGTTGCTGATCCGCAGAGTCCGACGGCGTCGGTGCCGTCCATCGTCTACCGGTCCGCGTTCGAGGGGTACCGCGCGTTCGCCACTGAAAAAGTGCAGCCATGGCGGGAGACCAACGACACGGTCGGGCGCATCGGCGGATGGCGCGTGTACGCACGCGAGGCACAGCAGGCTCTGCAACCGGAAGCAGAAAAGCCCAATGCGCCCGCAGTTCAGCAACCGGCCGGCACGCCAGCCGCGAAGCCGGCACCGCACAAGCACTAGGGAGCGACATGACACTTACCCATTCCCCTTTTCGCCACCACGCGCGTGGGCATGTTGCGCTGGGCCTGGCGACGCTGTTGCTTGCGGGCTGTGCGACACCGATTCGTGATCATGGTCTGACGCAGGTGCAGGCCATCACGCGCAGCCACATCGGAAAAGACGTCGCACCGATTCGCAGTGATGCCGATCGCGACGCCGTGACGAAACGCGTCGCAGCGCTCCTGAGCACGACGTTGACGGCGGACAGCGCGGTGCAGATCGCGTTGCTCAACAATCGCGGACTGCAAACCTCGCTGTTTGAGCTGGGTATCAGTGATGCGGACTTGATGGAGGCGAGCCGGCTGCCAAATCCCGGGCTGACGCTAAGCCGGCCGCAGAGTGGTGCCGACCTGAAAATTGAGCAGGGACTAAGTTACAGCGTTGCGCGCGTACTCGTGTTGCCATGGGTCGCAGAGACCGAACGCAGCCGTTCTGACCAGATGCATCGGGCGGTTGCACTTGATGTGTTGACGCTCGCCGCCGACACGCGCAAAGCGTTCTACAGCGCGGTCGCGGCGCGTGAAACCGTGCGTTACATGGAGCAGGTGAAATCCGCAGCTGAGGCAAGCGCCGAACTTGCGCGGCGCATGGCACAGGCCGGGAACTTTAATGCCCTGCAACGCGCGCGCGAGCAGGCGTTTTATGCCGACGCAACGCTCAACCTGGCGCGGGCACAGCACGCGAACGTAGCTGCGCGTGAACGACTGACGCGACTGCTTGGGCTTTGGGGTGAACAGACACAGTTTGTGCTGCCGGAACGTTTGCCCGATTTGCCGGCGACGACACAGCCGCCACAAGATATCGAGCAACGTGCGATGGCGCAGCGGCTTGATGTGTTGAGCGCAAAGCTCGGCGCCGAGAAGATGGCAAAAAATCTTGGTCTGACGCGTGTCACGCGTTTTCTCAATGTGCTTGACCTCGGTCTGGTGCGCAAGACTTCCGACGCCGGCCGCGCAGAAATCGGCTATGAAGTTTCGCTTGAGTTGCCCATTTTCGATTGGGGCGAGTCGCGCATTGCCAAGGCTGAGGCGTTCTACATGCAGGCGGTCAATCACGCAGCGGAAACGGCAGTCAACGCGCGATCCGAAGTGCGGGAGGCGTATCACGCCTATCGCACTGCGTTCGATATCGCGAAACATTACCGTGACGAAATCGTGCCTGTCAGCAAGCGGATTTCGGATGAAAACCTGCTGCGCTACAACGGCATGCTGATCGGTGTGTTCGAACTGCTGGCGGATGCGCGCTCGCAGGTCGCGAGCGTGAACGGTTCCATTGAAGCGCTACGCGACTACTGGCTTGCGCAATCGGATCTCGACATGGCGATGATCGGCAAACCCAGTCTCACGACGATGTCGCAGTCGGGCAGCGCTACCTCCGCTGTATCCGGCGCAGCAACCCATTGAAGAAGTTGAACATGAAGAACTCAAGACGAGACTTTTTTCTCGGTGCCGGTGCAGTGACCGCCGCAGTGGCCGCGAGCACCGTCAGCCGCGTTGCGATGGCGGCGCTGCCCGAGCCGGTGCTGCAAAGCAAACCCGACACCATGCCGCCGCTGGTTCCAGCAACAGGCCGGCCGTACAACCCGGTCGTAACGCTGAACGGATGGACGTTGCCGTGGCGCATGAATAATGGCGTCAAGGAGTTTCACCTGGTCGCAGAGCCGGTGGTACGAGAGATGGCACCGGGCTTCAAGGCGCATCTGTGGGGCTACAACGGACAGAGCCCCGGTCCGACCATCGAAGTGGTGGAAGGGGATCGCGTACGCATCTTCGTGACCAACAAGCTGCCTGAACATACCAGCGTGCACTGGCACGGCCAGCGCCTGCCGAACGGTATGGATGGCGTGTCGGGCCTCACGCAGCCGTCGATCCAGCCGGGCAAAACGTTTGTCTACGAGTTTGTTGCGCGACGACCGGGTACGTTCATGTATCACCCGCACGCCGATG
>CAYMSY010000123.1:0-8204 GCA_964393195.1 uncultured Alcaligenaceae bacterium
GTCTGGTTGGGGTTCTTGCCTGAAAGCTGATGCGTCGATAAGTGAAGATGCATCGCGCAGATGAGACCTCAGTGCGGCAACCAGTTGTCGCGTCGTTTCACCTAAAGCCGATCGATACCTGCCGCGCCGCTCCTGCACGAATTGACTGGTCGGCCGTCGCGCGCAAGTCGTCATCGCTTGCACAAAGAATCGGCTGTCGCTGCGGCCTTTGGTCATTGTGAAGTGATTTCGGACTGCCAAACCGCTGAATTTGTTGCCGGTAAACAGCGCAACGCTTAGACTCTTGTGATGACACGGGCCAAATGTTCGCCCGTTCGCCACGTTCAGTCGGCAAGGGTTGTATACGCCGCAGTCGTATTTCAAATTCGGGGGCACGAAGATGCACGGAAAAGCCTATTCGGCAGAGGGAAGGAAGCGCCTTGCGCTGCCTTCGATATTGGGCGCAGTCGCCACAGCCATCATTTTTTTACCGGGCGCGGTTCACGCGCAAACCGGGCCGGGGGCTGCCGGCACAACGGACTTGCGCGTGGTCACGCGTGGCCAGATGACGAAGTACGACAATGGCGTGGTTCACGTCGCCCCTGCGGCGTTTGGCATTACGCCCGTGATGCGTGATTTGCCGCGGCTCGACCCCAATGCCGAGGCGCTGCTGGCCAGCTTCAAGCCGAAAGAGGCCAATCCGTTCAACCGCAAGGTCATCAAGCCGGTCATCCCGGGCGCAGGCATTGCCGCGCGTGATTTTCAGGACCCGCTGGTCGCGAAAGCCGGCCGCGGTCCCAACGCGCCTCAGGCGATGCCGACGCCGGGCCTGACGTTCAATGGCGCAACCAGTGCGGACAACGCGGCGCAGGGCATCGGCTCGCTGTCGCCTCCTGATGTCAACGGTGACGTGGGCCTCAACCACTACGTCAGCTCGGTCAACTCGGTCTACAAGATATTCAACAAGGACGGCTCGATCGCCGCCGGTCCGTTCAAGACCAGCGCGCTGTTCGCTGGCCTGCCTCCGTCGGACCCTTGCCGCACGCGTAACGACGGTGATCCGATTGTGGTCTATGACTCGCTTGCCGACCGCTGGCACATCAGCCAGTTCTCGATTCCCGGTTTCGTCGCAGGCAGCGGCTCCAACTACCAGTGCGTCGCCGTATCCGTGACCGGGGACCCGACGGGCGCCTACTACGTCTGGAGCTATCCGTATCCGGGCAACGTCCTGAACGATTACCCGAAAGTCGGCGTGTGGTCAGATGCGTACCACATGACGTTCAACCAGTTCGACAACGTCGCGCCCAACAACTTTGCCGGCTTCGGCATTTTGAGCCAGGATCGCGCCAAGGCGCTGGCTGGCGATCCGACCGCGTCCGTGGTCTACACCAACGTCGCAACGATTGATCCGAATGCCGGTGGCGCCTTGCCCGCCGACATTGACGGTTTTGTCGCGCCGCCGGTCGGCATGGCGGTCGTCATCGGCGAAATGCGCTCGGCCACATTCGGCGATCCGCTGGATGCAATCCGCTTCTACAAATGGGCACCCAATTTCACCTCTCCCGGCAGCTCGACGATCACCGTGTTGCCGGATACGGCACTGGCCGCCTTCGATCCGAGAAATCCGAATACCCGCCTGCAGATTGAACAAAGCGGCGGCGCCAATCTCGACGCCATCGCCGATCGCCTGATGCACCGGCTCGCATATCGCAACCTCGGCACCCAGGCAGCACCGGTCAACTCCTTCGTGGGCAATTTCACGGTCAATGTGAGCGGGGTCAACCCGACTACGGCGGGCACGTACCAGACGGGTGTTCGCTGGTTTGAAATGCGCCGCACCGGCGATGCCTTCACCGTGTTCGATCAGGGCACCCACAACCTGGCGCCCGGTAACGGCGCCACCGGCATCAACAACTGGATGGGCAGCATCGCGCAGGACAACAAGGGCAACCTTGCCCTCGGCTTCAGTCAGGCCTCGACCACACAGCGCGCCAACATCATGATTGCCGGCCGCACCAATAACGTTGCCGCGAGCGGCACGCTCAACGAAGGCGAAGCGGTGTTCTACGCGGCAGCCGGCTCGCAGTCGAGCACTGGTGGCCGCTGGGGCGACTACAGCGCCATGAACCTGGATCCGGTGGATGATTGCACCTTCTGGTACACACAGGAATACTACGCCGCGACAAGTACGACCGGCTGGTCGACCCGTGTCGGCAGTTTTGTCTTCCCGTCCTGCACGCCGGCGCCCAAAGGCACGATTCAGGGCACCATTACCAACTGCACGACCTCCGCACCACTCAGCGGCGCCACCGTGATCGCTACCGGCGGTTATGGTCGTGTCACCGGCGTACCCGGAACCTACAGCATGACTGTTGCACCCGGTACTTACACGGTGACCGGCAGCAAGCCGGCAGAGGGCTATACAACAGCGTCGCAAAGTGGCGTGGTCGTTACTGCCGGAGGCACGGCAACTGCCAATATCTGTCTTGCTCCAACGCCGATCCTGAACGCGACCACCGCAGTGCTTGTCAGTGAGAGCTTCAGTCCTGCCAACGGCGCGATTGATCCGGGTGAAACGGTCACCATCGCTTTCGGTGTGCAGAACGTCGGTGGCATCAGCACGGCCAGTGATGTCGGTACGCTACAGGCGACCGGTGGCGTTACTGCACCGGGCGCTGCCCAGAACTATGGCGTAGTGGTGAATGCCGGACCGGCCGTCACCCGGAATTTCACCTTCACGGCTTCGCCCGCATTGACTTGTGGTGATGGCATTACGGCAACGGTGGCGCATGTGGATGGCGCGACGAATCTGGGGAACCTCACGTATTCGTTGCCTACCGGTGCGCCCGGTGCCGCGAGCACGTTCAGCTATACGGGGCCGTCGGTGGCCATCCCTGACAACGTGGTTGCCGGGGTGAACATTCCGCTCGTGGTCTCCGGTGTGGTCGGATCGATCAGTGACGTGAATTTCCGGTTCGACTCGCTCGCGGGATGCAGCAACAGCGCTGCCAATGCCAACGCGGCCGTAACCCACACCTATATGGGCGACCTGCGCTTCAAGCTCACGTCACCGGGCGGAACGACGGTCAGCCTGATCGCCGGACGCGGTGGCAGCGGCGACAATTTCTGTACGATCACGCTTGATGATGACGGTGGCTTCCCTGCCGCTTCGACCATCCCGTTGACGGGCGGCGTTGCAGGAAGCTTCGCTCCGGAAACGCCACTCTCCGCGTTCGACGGACAGAACGCCAACGGGACGTGGATTCTCAACGTGGCGGATACCGCTGCGACAGACACCGGCACCTTGAACCGGTTCTCGCTGATCATCACCGGCCGTACCTGCGCGGTGCCGGGACCGCCTGATCTGACGATCACCAAGACGCATACCGGCAATTTCTCGCAGGGGCAGGTCGGCGCGACGTATACGTCCGTCGTCACTAACTCGGGGGCGGGCGCCAAACCGGCTGGTGCAGCGGTGTCGGTCACCGACGCACCGCCTGCGGGCCTGACGGTACTCGCGATGAGCGGCACCGGCTGGACCTGCACAACGTTGCCCACCTGCACGCGCAGCGATCTGCTGGCGGCTGGCGCAAGTTATCCGCCGATTACGATCACGGTTGCCGTCGCCGGCGCCGCGACGTCGCCGCAAATCAACAGCATCACGGTATCCACCGCTGCGGCTGAGAGCAACACTGGCAACAACACGGCAACGGACTCGACGACCATCGTGTCGGGCGTTCCCGGTTTGCTTACCGTGACCAAAGCGGGTAGCGGAGCAGGGACTGTAACCAGTCTCGACGCCGGGATTAATTGCGGCGCAACCTGTTCGCAACCTTACGTCGTCGGGTCCAGCATCCAGTTGACGGCAACGCCGACCGGTGCGGCGGTATTTACCGGATGGCTCGGCGCGTGCACCGGCACCGGCACCTGCACGGTTGCCATCAATGGCACCAAGACCGTCAAGGCAACCTTTGCAGCCGCCTCGCCCGGCCCACGTATCCTTGATGTTGATGCAAACAACCAGTACGGCGCCGCGACGGATGGTCTGATCATCGTCCGTTATCTGTTCGGCTGGACGTTGCCGGCGATGACCGCTGACGCGCTGGGCGTTGGCGCGACCCGCACCGGCAGCCCGCAGCTGCCGACTTATCTGCTTGATGTCATGCCGTACTTTGATGTCGACGGCAACGGCCGCGCGGAGCCTTTGACCGATGGTGTCATGATCGTGCGCAAACTGCTTGGTCTGACCGGCGCCGCGATCACCAATGGCGCGCTCGGGACCGGGGCGACCCGCTCCGACTCACAGATCGAGGCGTACATCCAGGCGCTGTCGCCTCCGTAATCGCGGAGTCGCAAAACCCTTTGCCGCAGGCAATGTTCGCAAGCCGGGACATTGCCAGGCGGCAGAGGGCAGCCAATTGCAACTTGATTGGCCTGCGCACGAGGCCGTCAGGAGCGTCGTAACCGGATACAGCTTTTTCTTGTAATGACGTCGGAATGCGGCTTGGCGCCCATTAATGACATTAGTCGACTGATCCCATTATCAGGGCCTAAGCCCTTCGCAGAAAGGCTTTCAAAGAAAAGCTGATACTGTTTTACAAGCGACCCGCGGGTCGCTTTTTCGTTACAGCGCTCGCAAATACGAGATGGCGCGCTGCTCGTCGACCGATGTCCAGCCTTCTGACATGACCTGAACCAGAAAGTCGCGCAGGATTGGACTGTTGCGCAGCGTCTGCGCGACCGCATTGTCGCGGCGCGCACATTGCACGTATTCCAGCGCGACGTCGTCAACGTCGGTGGAATAGTCGTTATTGAGGCTGACAAAGACGCGGTGCACGAAGGTCGCATTGTTGCGGTGTTCTGCCGCCAGCGCGCGGGCCATGCCTTCCTCGTCGACACCCGACCAGAAACCGGTGAATCGCGCGACGAAGCTGCGTGTTGCCGGGTCGCTGGTGCCGGCGGCCTCGACATAGGCGTGGTCTGCCAGCATCGAGCCCAGCACGCCGCCGACCACGATGCCGATGGCGACGCCAATCGGACCGCCCCAGATCCCCGCCGCTGCACCCATCGCTGCGCCACCGGCAAAACCGCCGCCAACGCCACCGGCGATGTTGGCTGCTTCCCGGCCGCTCTGCCACCACGGATTTTCCGCCGTGCCGATGTTGTAGGCCGCGATCAGCAGCGTGGCCAGCCACAGCGCGCGACTGGCATAGCGCAACCTCGGAATTTTTGCCGTGGTCACGGCGTCGGACTTGCCGGCGCTGCGGATGACCTGCAGGTAAACCTCGCGCTGCTCGATGTCGGACAGCGTATTGAACGGTTTGCCCTCCAGCCCGAGCTTTTTCATGGCGCGGCGGATGGCTTCTTCCAGTGAGATGCCCTGCGCCTTTTTCTTCTGCGCCAGTGCACGGCCGTAGTCGAAATCACGCAGCCGCTGCATCTCGAGGATCTGGTTGCGCATCTGGTTGGCGAGTTCCGCCGCGCGGGCCGCCGACAGCTCGCCGCCGTCGACCGCCGCCCGCAGCGACATGCTCATGTCGCGAATCTGCTGCACGTAGGCCGTGCGCACCTGCGCCATGCGGATGTAGCGCAGCGAAAAGCTGGTCGCGGTGCTTTCGAGATCGTGCAGCGCCGCTTCGAGTTGCGAATCACTCATGTTGAGGTTTGGCGTATTGCGTCAGGGTGAGCCGGTGCGGGCGCAGGCGATGCTTGTAGCGCCATCCGGACGGCAGTACAAAGCGAAAGCGCGACTGCGGCAGTGCGTTCACGCGATAGACGAAGTCATTGGTAAAGAAGCGGAAGTCAAGGCCGCTGTCTGCGAGATTGCGCGCCTGAAAATAGCCCGGACAAAAAAATCCGCCGCCCTCCACTACGTCCTCAATGCTGCCGTCAGGCGCGACCAGATGCAGGTGCAGGCAAGCGTCGTAGATGCTGTCGTCACTCACGCACACCAGCAGGCGACCGTCCGGCAGCTCGTATTGGCCCTCGAGAATCGCGCCGTCAAACGACTCGGGCAGCCGCTTGCCATCCATGGCCAATGTGCAGGTGCCGCTGTTCTCGTCGGTGGCAACAATGGCGAAGCGGGAAACAGGGCGCATGACGGTCAGGATGACGTGCCGGAACACGATTTATGCAATTGGCATAAGCGTAGCCCGATTCCCCGGAAACCGGAAATGTCACGCCCGGACGGGCTTCTCGGGGGATATTGCGGTGGCCGGTTGGCCGCGCCGAGCTACATCACGCGACCAAACCAGGCCAGCGACAGGCCACCGGCGATCAGGGCAAACATGGCCGCAATCAGCGCGAAGATGCCGGAGATCTCGGTCTCCTTCTTCTCGACCCCGAGCTTGCTGGAGAGCGTGTTGTAGACCTTTTTGAGGTCTGCGGCCGTGCCGGCATAAAAATACTCGGCCGCCGTGCGGTTGGCGATCTGCTTCAGCGTGTCCTCGTCGAGCCGAACGCGCATTGACCAGCCTTCGAAGCCAATCGTCTCGCCATTGACCGTACCAATGCCCACCGTGTAGACGCGAACACCACGGTCTGCGGCCATCTTCGCGGCCTCCATCGGGTCGACGCCGGTCGTGCGCTGACCATCGGTGAGCATGATGATGGCCGCCGAAGTGTAGGAGCCGGGCGCGACCGGGTCCGCAGACTTTTTCTCCTTGCCCGCATCCTCGATACGTTTGCCCTTGTTCTCGACGCGGCCCCACTGCATCTGGCCGATGTCGATACCGTCATCGGGGAACAGGGTGGCGAGCGACAGCACGATCCCGTTGCCGGTCGCGGTGCCGCGCTGCAATTGAAAGCGATCAATGGCCGTCACCAGATCTTCCCGGCTCAGGGTCGGCAATTGTGCGAGCTGCGCGGTGCCGGCGAAGGCCACAATGCCGACCTTAACGTGCCGCGGCAGATCTGCGAGGAAGGCTTTCGCGGCATTCTGCGCGGCCACCATGCGCGTCGGCTCGACGTCGGTTGCGCGCATGCTGCCCGATACGTCCATCGCGAGCATGATGGTCTGCTTGTTGGACGGCAGATGCACGGTCGCTACCGGCCGTGCCGCAGCAAACAGCATCAGCGCCAGCGCCAGCAGCATGAGGGCAGGCGGCACATGGCGACGCCAGCTCGGCCCTTTCTTGATGGCCTGCTTGACCAGCGCAAGATTGGCATAGCTCACGGCCAGCTTCTTGCGCCGCCGCAGCAGCCAGACATAAGCAGCAATGAGCACCGGTATCAGCAACAACAAAAACAGCAGCGAGGGCCAGATGAAGCTCATGTCATGCCGCCTGTGCAACCGGCAGGTTCAATGTGGGGCGCCGTTTGCGCGCCTGCGAGAAGCGGACCAGGTTGTCGAGCAGCGACCGGTCGGTAGCGAGTCTGAGCACATCAACACCGAGTCGGCTGAACGTACGGCGCAGCGATTCGTCGCGCTCAATAGCCAGCGCCTCAAATCGCGAACGGAAACTTTTGTCCGAGGTATCGACAAAAAGCTGCTCGCCGGTTTCCGGATCTTCCATCGTGATCAGACCGAGATCGGGCAAGGTTTGTTCAAGCGGGTCCGAGACTTGTACGGCGACCACATCATGACGCTGCGCCAGTTGTGCAAGCGGCTTCTCCCAGCCCGGTTCGCTGATGAAATCCGACACCAGAAACACCGCGCTGCGTCGTTTCAGCGTTTCTGCCGCGCGATGCAACAGCACATCCAGCCGCGTCGGGCCGACTGTGCCGAGCACAGGGCGATGTCGCAGCCGGTGCAGCAAATGCAGCACATGGCGGCGGTCACAGCGTGGCGGGATGATGGTGTCGACCGTCGAACCATAAATCATGGCACCAGTTCGATTGCCATGTTGCGACAGCAGGCGCGCGAGCAGTGTGACAAACTGGGTCGACAGATCACGCTTGTTGACACGCGATGAACCGAAATCCGATGACGGGCTCAAGTCCACCAGAAACCACGCGTTCATGTCGCGATCTTCGCTGAACTGTCGCACATAGGGCGAATCCATGCGCGCCGTCACATTCCAGTCGATGTAGCGCACGTCGTCCTCATGCTGATACTCGCGCAACCCCGCGAAATCGAGCCCGAAACCGCGCAGCAAGGTGCGGTAATCTCCTTGCAGAAGCCCATCGAGACGACGCAACACCGTCCATTCGAGGCGGCGTAAGACCGCCTCGTCGGTCTCGTGCTTCGCCGCCTCATCGGTCTCGTGCTTCGCCGCCTCGTCCGG
>CAYMSY010000124.1:0-8130 GCA_964393195.1 uncultured Alcaligenaceae bacterium
TTACTTCAACCAACTGCGCGGGGAAGGCATGGCGTTGGCGGAGGTGGTGATCCAGGGCGCCCGGCGGCGGCTGCGGCCGGTGATGATGACCGCATCGATCACGGCTTTTGGCCTGGTCCCGTTACTGTTTGCCACGGGTCCGGGTTCGGAGATCCAGCGACCGTTGGCCATCGTCGTCATTGGCGGGTTGATCACGGCCACCGCCTTGACTCTGATACTGCTGCCGATCCTGTACTTGCGTTTCGCGTTTCCCAAACCGGCACTCTCCGGAAGGACGTCCCATGTCTGAATGCTGCTTGACGCTGCTCTGTCCACCCGGGCTCGAAGAAAAACTGCTCGATCTCCTGCTCATGTCGCCCGAAGCCACGGTGTTTACCAGCACGCCCACCGCGGCACACGGCCTGGCCTTCGGCGACTTGAGCCCCACTGAACAAGTCCTCGGGCGTGCCCTGGCTACCCAAGTTCAAGTCCTGCTGGCCGATGCGAACAAGGAGACGGTGCTGGCGGCGATTCGCCAGGAATTTGTGGGCGTCGGACTGCGTTACTGGGTAACGCCAGTCCTCGAAAAAGGAGAACTCGCATGATACGGTTTCTGTTCATTGCCTTGGCACTCTTCGTGAGCTCGGCAGGTGCGGCATCGCCGCCGGGGCTCCTGCCCACACCGATCGCCCGTCCGTTGCTCGACCAGGATCCCGGCGTGGCCGCCGCCCGCGCAGCGCTCGAAGCCGCGCGGCTGGAGGCGGGCATTCTTGAAAGTTCACCTTACGAGTGGACCGCCAAGGTGGCGAGCCAACGGCGCACGCTCGAAACCGGTCCGCGATTCAACGAATGGAATGCGACGATCGAACGGCCGTGGCGCTTGCCGGCCAAGGCATCTGCGGATGAAAGTCTTGCCCAGGCCACGATCGAGGAAGCGCAGGCGCGCTTCGGCGAAACGATCCGCGACAGCGCGCGGGAACTGCTGACGCTATGGCTCGATGCGCTGGGTGCCGAGCGCGGCCGTGATCTGGCGGAGGTGAACCGACGTGCCGCGCAGGAGAATCTGGAGGTGGTGGAAAAGCGCGTCCGCGCCGGTGATGCGTCCCGGCTCGACGCGAGCCTTGCGCAAGGTGATCTGGCGGAACAGCAGCGAAGCGCTCACGAGGCGAATACGCAAGCGGCCGTCGCCTGGGGTCGGTTTCAGGCGCGCTTTCCGGGCATCAGCCGCGCCGCCGGGGCGTTGTCCGCGCCCGTCGGGATCAAGGAAGACGCCAACTACTGGCGCAATCGTATTCTCGCCCAAAGCGACGGGCTCAAGATCGCCCAGGCCAATCTGCTGAAGGTGCAGGCACTGGGCGCTCGAGCGCGCGCCGAGAAAATGCCTGATCCCACCATTGGTTTCTATACCGCGTCCGAAGTCGGCGGCCAGGAAAAGATCGTCGGACTTACCGTCAGCATTCCGCTTCCCGGCGGGCCGCGCAGTCGCCGCGCCGACAAGGCGGTCCATAGCGTCGAAGCGGCACGACAGGAAGTTGAACTCAAAAAGCGCCAGTTGGAATCGGACATTGCAGCGGCGGTGGCGACCGCCGAAGGATCCTACCTAAGCTGGCAAACCGCCGATAGCGGTGCCGCCGCGATGCAGAACAATGCAAAGCTGATGCAGCGCGCGTACACCTTGGGCGAGGCGGATCTGCAGGCGCTGCTGTCGGCCCGAAGACAGGCCACGTCCGCTGGGCAAATCGCGCTCACCGCAAGGCTGACCGCGTTGAAGGCTCATTACTTGCTGCTCATCGATGCGCACTTGGTTTGGGATCTCGGTCATGAGTGACTCTCGGCTAATCCGCCCATACGTCCTGAACACCGCAGCCGAATCACTCCCTCATGCCGTTCAGCACCGTGTCACCTTCGAAGAGATTCTCCATGAAAACCACCGCAGCTGTCCTGTTTCCCATCCTCACCCTGAGCGCGTCATTGGCGCTGGCCCATCCCGACCACGACTTCGATCCGCAACTACCCAAAAAGGCGCCGGCTGGCCCGATTGCAGTGGCCGAAAAGGCCTATGGTCGCCAGGGTGATGCGCAGCAAGTGACGCGCACCGTCAATCTCGACCTGAGCGATAAGATGCGATTCACGCCGGCGGAAGTCATGGTCCGCCAACGCGAGACGATCCGCTTTATCGTGAAGAATGCGGCCAAGGTGCCGCAGGAGTTGGTGCTGGGCACGCCGGCTGAACTCAAAGAGCGCGCAGCCATGCTGAAGAAATTCCCGAAGTTGTCCGTGAACCAGCCCAATCAGTTGCTGGTGAAGGCAGAACAGTCGGGCGAGCTGGTGTGGCAGTTCACCAAGGCCGGTGAATTCGGTTTCGCTTGTGGCGCGCCTGCTTGTGCCGACGCGGGCATGATTGGCAAGATCACGGTTACCGCGCCCTGAATCGCGGTGTTCCGGCAAATATGAGACTTTCGACTTTTATTCCAACCGCAGCCCGCCTGAAGGCTGTTTTGCTGGGCGCGCTGGCGCTCGCGTTCTGCGCGGTTGCATGGGGCCATGGTGTCGCCGAAGGCGATAAGGGGTTCATCGAGCAGGCTACCGGTCCGCAACTCCTGCCCTTCGCATATCTCGGCGCCAAGCACATGGTGACCGGCTACGACCACCTGCTGTTCCTGTTGGGGGTGATCTTTTTCCTGTACAGGATGCGTGACGTGGCGCTGTATGTGACCTTGTTTGCCGTGGGCCACAGCGTCACGCTCCTGTTCGGCGTGTTGGGAGGCGTCCATGCGAATCCGTATCTGATCGATGCACTGATCGGTGTCTCCGTGGTCTACAAAGCGCTGGACAACCTAAATGCCTTTGTACGCTGGTTGGGGTTCAAGCCCAACGCGCGCGCGGCGGTGTTTGGCTTTGGTCTCGCGCATGGATTCGGACTCGCGACCAAGTTGCAGGAGTTTTCGTTATCGCCGGACGGCCTGGTCGCTAATATTTTGGCGTTCAACGTTGGCGTCGAGTTCGGGCAACTGTTTGCGCTGACATTCATGTTGATCGGTATGGCGTACTTGCGCCGGTCCGAAGCGTTTGGACGCAACGCCTATGCGGCCAATACGGCCATTATGATGGCGGGCTTTATGTTGATCGGCTACCAACTCACGGGCTTTTTTATACATCCTTAAGGAGTGATGCATGGAACAGAATTCAATTTCACCTTCTGGCAAGGATCAGACTGCCTCGAACCGAAGCCCGGGTCGGGCGGCGCTGTGGGCATCTGTGATTGCCGCCGTGCTATTGGTGACGGCGGTGCTGCCCGCCGAATACGGCATCGACTGGACGGGCGCGGGCCGCCTATTCGGCCTCACGCCAATGGGTGAACGGAAGATGGCCGCGGCGAGAATGATCGGCGAGGCCCAGGCCGCGACACTCGGCCCGGTTCCTGTGGAAATGAAAGCCGCTGCAACGGATCAGTACGCGTCGATCTCAAAACTACCCTTGCGTCACGATGAAATCGAGATGAGGTTGGCTCCAAAGGGCCAGGTGGAATACAAGTCGATTCTGCCGGAAGGCGAATATCTGGTGTTCACTTGGGATGCCGGCGGGGCCAACGTGAAGTTCGATTTCCACGGTGAGCCGGCTACGGGACCCGAAGGCGCGTTCTTGTCGTACCATAAGGGTACCGCCTCACAATCCGGCGGGTCGCTGAAGGCGCCGTTTGCGGGCACGCATGGCTGGTATTGGAAGAACACGACGGACAGCAACGTCGTCATCAAGCTCAAGGTGAGCGGCTTCTATTCGGAAATTAAGCGGATGTAGAGCGGGCGATGACCGATCCAAAAAACCTGGTGATCCTTGCCGCGTCGTTGATGGTGGGCGGCTGCGCGCTGCTATACGACGGAAAGTACGATCACGGCGAGGGCTGGCGGCGCGGCACCGTGGTTGAGGTGGGCGTGGGAACCGCCATCCTCCGTCCTGCCCGAGAGGATTGCCGGAAGCTCGCCAGCGCCGAGGTCGTTGCGCGCACGCAGTACGCCTACGTGAGTTATCGTCAGAACCGCTTTCCGCAAGCGCGAATTGCACTGGTGCCTGAGAACACCACGCTCAAGGCAGGCGATCCTGTGTACGTCAATCGGCAGCACTGTACTCTACAAGCACTCGATCCCAATGCGCCGGCGCGTGAAGTGTTCGTTCCGCTTTGGCGTCAGTCCGAGCGGGTGCAGAAATGACCGCGCAAGTCCCAGGCAGACAGTGCAAGCTGAACAGGCTTTGGTGCGCGTGGCGATGCCAACTTACAGAAGGGCTAAGTGACTAATTCATGTCTGGCAATCGCGCTAAATTATGTGGAACTCCGTAAAGCGCGTGCATCCCGGCACCAGATAAAGCGCTGATCAAAAAGTCGAACTCACTTCATTCAATTTATGTCGCCCAGAGGCTTGCTCGTCTAATATTTTCCGGCGCTCACGATACGCGCGCAGCACTCAATTCCACCTCAAGAAGATGCGCTCGTTTGGACCATTCGACTCCTTCCGATGGCGCATTGTCGGCCTGGCTGATGAGTTCCGCAACGCGGGGTGTTTTCTCGCTCATATGCTCCGCTTAGGATCTTCCAGCGTCGCTCGGCGGCGAGATGTGCTTCGAGTTTTTGTTGAAGTTGCCGTTCATGCGATTGCGAGTCCAAGAGCTTGGAGGAGCAGTGGCCCGGCCTAATGATTCGCTGTCGTCGCACTCGCCGGCACTGCGGCCCAGAAGATCCTGGCCGCTTCTCCTCGATTTCGCACTTCTAACTTCTTGTATAACCTTCTGGCGCTATCTCGAACCGATATTTCCTTCATGCCGGCCACGTCATCGATCTCCTTGTGGAGCTTGCCTCGCGCAATAAGCGAGAGAAGCTTGATTTCGCTGTCATTGAGCTGACCAAATTTTGACAGCTCGGGCGTGCTGTGTAGAACTTTCGTAGGTACGAAAGCCAACCCACTGAAAATGGCATCGACTGCCTTGAGCATTGTCGGGTTGTCGTAATTTTTCTGGGTGATATGGCCTGACGATTTACCTTTCTAGTTTGTCCGTATCGATATTCGACCAAACAGCAATATTTACTGTGCTGTGAATCCTGTTGACCGATGCCGAGCGTCCCGGCGTTGCCGCCGGCGGGCTCACGGGCGTTGCCCCGCGCCTCGTGCCGAGTCACGGCCATTCGGCTTTGATCCCTGACGCCTCCGACCCTTTGGCCTGCGCTTGCCTCAAGGGGTCGGCTGACGCCCACCCCGCCGCGCAGGCTTGGCATCCCACAGAACCGCCGAACAGGCTGCGCCTGATCGGCCTTGTGCATATCGGTATAGGCGCGCTGCGCGCTTCGTTCACCTCCAGCGAGGCGTGCCTATGGCACGCAGTGGCGCTCGCCGCGCGGCGTTGGTCCGTCGCCTTTCTGGCCGCAGGCCGGTCATCCGTCTTTCCCCTCCTTCATCGCTGATTCCGCGACCGTAGCCCGCAGTGCCTGTCCGTCAAGGCGCGCAGGGCCGTGTCCTCGCCTGCGGCTGCGGGCCGCACCAACCCTGCGCTTCTTCCTTGACGGCCACGCCCTTGCTGGCCCGGTTGTTCGCGGGCGATGAACTCAGGAAAGACGGCGGCAACAGCGATCAGCCCAGGTCACTGCGCCGAACAAACCGAAGCCAACACCGGGCTCCGAATCTTGGAATCCGGTCGATTTTGAAAACCACAGGAGGGCCGCGCATGCAAACACCGACACCGTGAAATCGATAACCAGTTTTTCTTCATCCATTTTTGTTTTCAACTTCCCGCAAGGGATAGGAGCTATCACCATGAACACCGTTACCCATCAAGAAAACCAAGCACTGCAGGCAGCTGCCGCCGCTTCCGTTACGGCATACGAGCTGCTGCTGATTCCGCTGTCGCAGTTGCGGCCTTCCAGCCGCAACGTGCGCAAGTGCGGTGGGGTCTCGATTCCCGAGCTGGCATCGAGCATCGGCCGCGTCGGCCTGCTGCAAAACCTCACCGTCACCGCATCGAGCGATGGCGAGCATTACGAAGTCGTCGCGGGCATGCGGCGGCTGGCGGCGTTGAAGCTGCTGGCGAAGCGGCGCAAGCTTGCCAAGACCCATGACGTACCTTGCCTGGTGGTGCCGGATGCGTCGGCACGTACCGTGAGCCTGACCGAGAACGTGCAGCGCGAAGCCATGCACCCCGGCGAGCAGTTCGAGGCGTTCGCCGCGTTGGTGGCCGAAGGTCGGCCTGTCGAAGATATTGCCGCTGATTTTGGTGTGACACCGCTTGTCGTGCAGCGCCGTTTGAAATTGGCGAATGTCTCGCCGCGCCTGCTGGCCGACTATCGCGCCGATGCTGTTACGCTCGACCAGTTGATGGCGCTCGCCATCACGGACGACCACACCGCACAGGAGGCGGCGTTCTATGACGCGCCGCAGTGGCAGCGTAGCGCGCAGGCGCTGCGCGAGCACCTGACCGAACGCGAGATCGACGCTACGCGCGATGCGCTGGCACGCTTCGTTGGCATCGAAGCTTACGAGGCCGCAGGCGGCGGTGTGCGGCGCGACCTGTTCTCGGACGACACACGGGGCGTGTTCCTCGTCGATGCGGCATTGCTGGACAGACTGGCGCGAGACAAACTTGCTTCCGCTGCGGACAGTGCCCGTGCGGAAGGTTGGGCATGGGTCGAAACGGTGCCGCGCATTACATCGGCGGAACTGCACGGCTTCCAGCATGCCCGCCGTGACCGGCGCACGCCGAACAAGACCGAGGCCAAGCGCATCGCCAAGCTGCAATCGCGGCAACAGGCCATCGACGACAGACTGAATGCCGACGATGCCGAGGACATCGCGGAAGAAGAAGCCTCGCCCCTCTACGCGGAAAGCGACACACTTGGTGTTGAACTCGACATCATCGAACAATCGCTGTTGGTGTTTGCGCCCGAGGTGTTGACGATGGCCGGAGCCATCGTGGCGGTCGATCATACCGGCGAGGTCATCACCCATCGCGGCCTGTTGCGCGAGACCGAGGCCAAGGCATTGCGGGCACAGGAACAACAAGGCATGCAGGCGGGTAGTGATCGCGAAGGCGAGGCAGAACCGACAGCGCCCGGTATTTCCGAAAAGCTGGCGCGGCGCTTGAGCGCACACCGCACGGCGGCGCTGCAAGCGGAAGTCGCCCGCCATCCGCAGGTAGCACTGGTGGCCGTGGTGCATCGCCTCGCGTTGCGCGTGGTGGTCGATGGCTACCGTTCGGACCGCTCGTTTTCACCCCAGCCGATCAACATCAGTGCTTCGCCGCAGGATGGACTTGATACGTTCGCACCGGACGTGGCGCAGTCGCCCGCCTTGATCAGCCTGCGGGAAGTGCGGCAGGCGTGGGCGGCACGGCTACCCAGTGACCCGGACGCACTATTCGCTGAACTGCTGGCGTTGCCCCAGCAGGAACTGCTGTCGTTGCTGGCGGTTTGCGTGGCTACAACGGTGGGCGCGGTCACGCCACGCGAAGACACGTTGCCTGCTACCGCACTGGCGCAGGCAGTAGGCCTTGATATGCACCTGTGGTGGACACCGACCGCCGAAGGCTACTTCGCCCATGTGTCAAAGGCCAAAGCCATCGAGGCGGTGCAGGTGTTCGCACCGGAGCATGCGGCGCGGCTCGCCAAGCTCAAGAAGAACGAACTGGCCAGCGAAGCGGAACGACTGGCGGAGGGCACGGGTTGGCTGCCTGTGATGTTGCTCGCGTCGGTACAGGAGGCACAAGCAGAAACGCTCCCGGATGCTGCGGCGAGCGAGTAAGCAAGACGTCCCGGCGGTTTTCGCCGGGCATCTTCTTGGTGTCGCGCGCGGCAGGTATGCCGCGCGCGCTTTAACAGCCGGCAGCCCTCACCCCTTCCCCAAAACGTGCCCCGCCGCAAAGGTGGGGCGTTTTTTGCGTTCACCATCAGCGGCCCGCGCATCACATCGCGGGCCGCCTCATTTCATGCACTGAATCGCTGATTGGCGGATGGTCGGAATCTCGTGGAGCCGTGCATCCGTATCCGCGCTTGGGTACAAAGCCGCTTATACGGATTTACGGTTCCTATTGATCCGCAATTGCCACACTCGCCGGCACCGAAGCCCAGAAGATCCTGGCTGCTTCCCCTCGATTACGCACTTCTAACTTCTT
>CAYMSY010000125.1:0-8115 GCA_964393195.1 uncultured Alcaligenaceae bacterium
GTATTGAACGACGTGCCGTACGAGAAGTGATAAGACTGCGTCGGAGACGGCTGGAAGAGCACCCCGGCACGTCTGCTCCACAACGAGTCGCTGCGTTCGCGTACGGTATCCGGGCCGGTCCAGAAGCGGCCATCAAACGTATCGTGACGCAAGCCCAGCAGCAGCTTCCACATCGGCGCGACGGCAATCAGGTCTTGTGCATACACCCCGATGGCTTCCGCCTTGAATGTGCGGCCAACCGACAGGACGCGTGACGCCTCGTCAACGCCGCTGCCATCGTCCGGCGTACCAATGCGGGTGCGGGGTTTGGTGATGGTTGCACCCGCCGGATTGGCAGCATTGAAATTCTTGAACCGTTCCTGTGCGTAGTCGATACCTGCAAGCAGTTCGTGTTTCACCCCCAGCGCCATGAATTTCTTGCTGAAATCACTCTGGCCATACAGTGTGTCGAGTTGCTGAATCTTGTTGTTGGTCCCGCGGGTCAATACCGTCGCATCGTTGATGTTGTCGATGAAGATGGCGCTCGCGTTGGCAGGGGAGCCTGTCGTACCGGCGAAGCGGATGGCACTTGCACGCTGGTCGCGATTGAAGTGACCGGGACGGATGACCGTCTTCAATTCGGTATCCGCATCGAAGCGATGGGTGTGGCTGAGCGTCGTGTAAGTTGCCGAGCCGTGGCTGTAGTCACTGCTGGCGCCGTAGTAGCGGCTAGGGTCAATCGGTACGACCGTTGTTGCGGCAAGCTCCGCTGCAGTCGCCGTCGCGCCCGCGCGGCGCTGGCTGAGCCAAGGAATCCCGTAGTTGATCCCGTTTTCGTTATCGATGTGATAGACGCCGACGAGAAACTCGTCGCGCTCGCCGATGCCCCAGCGATAGGACGCCGCAACGCCGCTTTTGTCGATGCTGCTGCCGCTGCCGTTATTGTCGGCCCGGGTGCCCATGACGCTCATGCGAAACGCCGAGTCCTCGCCGGTTTTGGCGTTGAGGTCGCCGACGACGCGGACGTAGTTGTGATTGCCAAGCGTGAGTGACACGTTCTTTTCGTCAACCAGTCGTGGCACCTTGTTGACCTGATTGACGGCGCCACCTGTCGAACCGCGTCCGAACAGCATGGAGGCCGAGCCGCGCAGCAGCTCGATGCGGTCGTTGTTGAACGTGTCGCGGTCATAGAAGGCCGGATCACGCATGCCGTCGACAAAAATATCTCCTGTCGCCGCCAGTGAAAAACCACGCAGGCGAATGTCTTCTTCGCCCCCCTCGGCTGCCAGAAAGGTCACACCGGCCGTGTTGTGCAGGGCGTCCTTGACCGTGTCCAGATTGCGATCGGTAATGAGCTTTTCGGTCACCACCGTGATCGACTGCGGTATGTCGCGCAGTGCCTGATTGCCTTTGCCGACGCCGGTGGTTGTGGCGCGAAGTGCATCACGGCCTTCCGGTGCTTCGGCTTTCTCCTTGACCACCACCGTCTTGAGCGTCTTGCCATCGCTTATCGGCTCGGGCGCCGGTGTGCTCGCAGGTGTAGCGGGTACAGGAGGCGTTTGTGACCAGCTGTTCATCGACGCCGCGCACATCAGTGCGGCCAGCGGGAGCAGCGCGATGCCATGGGTTGCAGTTGTCAGGCGCGGGGCCGACACGGCGCCGTGTGATGCAAGTTGCGCGATTGTGTCGCTCTCGGACAAGTGTGCAGATACCAAGGAAGCCTCCAGTTGTTGCCCCATGCGCGTTGTGCGCTTGCGGCCGGTTAAACAACAGGCTGGCTGGCCCAGGATCCGGGTTTGGCTTGCCGATACAGAATGAGCGAAACTATATCAGAAATGCGAACGGTTCGCATTACGAATTGAAGTGACCAGTGGATACATGTGTACCAGTACACCGTAATGCGCCGGCAGACTAGTCAGATCGTGGGTAACAGGGCGTAACGGAGGCGTGGTGCTCGATGCAGTTGACGTAACGCGATCAGGGCGCCGACGCTGCGAACGCTGCCTCGTGCCTTTCCGCTTCCAGCCTTTCACGCTCGACCGCACGTTCAAATGCAGGACGTGCCTTCATGCGATCAATGTAGGCCAGGCCCGCTTCGCCGACCCCGTCCAGTTTGGCGGACAACGCCCAGATCAGGCAGTGTGTGGTCAGAATGTCTGCCGCCGAGAATGCGTCGCCAGCGATGTACGGACGATTAGCCAGCGCCTGCTCGACGGGGCGCAGCGCGCGGGCCAGTTGCCACATCAGTGTCGGTTCGACCGCAGGCACGCGCTTGTCTTCAGGGAGCGCGAAGCGGTGTTGCGCGACAGCCCACAGGTGCGGCTCGACCTCGGTCACGACGTAGAAAATCCAGCGAAACGCTTCGGCCCGCGCGACGGCATCCGTCGGCATCAACCGTGCTGCCGGGAATTTGTCGGCCAGATACATGAGGATCGCCGATGACTCGGTCAGCGTCAGGGCGCCATCCGTGAGCACCGGTATCTTTCCGGCCGGATTGATCGCCTTGAACCACGGTGACTGGCCTTCGCCTTTCATCATCCATACGCGTTGGTAGTCATAGGTGACGCCGGCTTCTTCCAGTGCCCAGGCACAGCGCAGCGATCGTGAGTTGCGGCTTCCGTAGAGTTTCATGTGCGTTTCCTCCGTAGGACGCAATCTTATTGCGTCTCGCCGCAGCGTGACTACGCCGTGACTCTTTGCCGCGGCACCACCTCATTGGCAACCAGCGCCGCGAGCACGATGGCGCCGCCCAGCAGCGTGGTCCCCGGCGGCACTTCACCCGCCCCGAGCCACGACCACAGTGGCCCCATGAGCACCTCCAGAAGGCCGAGCAGGGCGACCTCGGGCGCGCTCAGGTGCGCACTGGCGCGAACCATCATGACGCAGGGGATGCCGAGCTGGAACACGCCGAGAATCGCCAGCAGCAACACATCTTTCGCACTCGCCGCGAAGGGCATCGACAATGGCAACGTGATGGCGCAGGAAATCAGCGCACCGATGAGTACCGCCGGCGCCAGATCCACATGCGCGCCCGTTTTCTTGAGCGTGACCAGATTGATCGCCGATGCGACCGGGACGCCAAACGCCACGATCATGCCGAGCCAGACGCCGGCACCGCCTTGCGCCTGATTGGCAAACATGATCATCATGCCGACCATTGCGGCACCGATGGCAAGCCAGGTACGTGTCGCGATGGGCGATTTCAACACGGCCCATGCGAGCACCGTGGCGAAGAGCGGTGACAGCGCGTTCACGATCAGCACGTTTGCCGTACTGGTCATCGTCAGTGCGATCATGAAGCAGGTAAACATGACGGCCCAGCAGATGCCCGAAATCAGGCCGCCGCGCCCGCTCGCACGCACGTAGGCGAGCGCGCCCGACGTACCCGTTACACCGCGCGAATACACGAACCAGACGAGCAGCGTCAGAGCGCAAAACAGGCTGCGCCAGAACGTCACTTCGAAGCTTTTGGCGCTGTCGAGATGGCGCGTAAAGACGCCGGCGATGCTCCATAGAAACGCCGCGACAACCATCGTGAGGATTGCGCGGCGGTGCTGGTGTGGCGTGCTGGTCATTACGGTCTATTTTGTTGTGTAGAGGTGGCAACTTGTTGCCCGTGCATCATCAGTATCGACAGGTTCAGAAATGGTCTCAACATAGCGCAGCGGAATTGGGGGAGGCATTTCGCCGCTGTTCCGTGATTCCTCGTCGTTGCGTCGCGGCTACGCGGCAACACTTGCATCACGCTCATTGCGTACTTCGGGTACGGCCAGGCAGCACACAGCCGCGATGAACATCAGTGCGGCGCATGCAAATAGCGAACTGGTCCAGCCGAACCGCTCGATCAGCCCACCGCCCGCCCAGAAACCGATGCCCAGACCAATCATGAACAAGGTCATGCTCCAGGTGAAGGCTTCGGTCGAATATTCGCTCGGCGTCAGTTTGCCGAGCTGCAGCGAGAGTGCCGTGATCATCGGGCCGAATGCCAGACCCGTGAGCGCGCATGCGAACATGAACGTCCACGTTTGCGTGCAGACCGCCATCAACGCCGAGCCCGCTGCCAGCCAGAGTCCGGACGCCATGATCTGCCGATTCAACGGCCAGGCGAAGTGGCGTGAACCATAGGCGAAGCCCATGATCGCCGATGGAATGCTCATCGACGCATAAAACCAACCGACGCGTGCCGGATGACCGCTGAAGTTGGCAAACGCCGGCAGCGCAATTTCGTTGAGTCCGATACCAACGGCAAAGAAGAACGACAGCAGCAACGCGCGACGAACGGCGCGTACCTTGAGCGGCCCGAGCCAGTGTCGCACCACGTGCTCGCCACGCTCGACCTCGCCCCAGCGGGTGAGCGCGCCGGAGCGCGAAAAATGCCAGGTTCCCAGTGCGACCAGCAGCGCCGCCGCGATCACGGCGAACGCCGGCGAACCGGCCAGCATGGTCAGACTGACGATCAGCGGTCCGAGGATGAACGAACACTCCATGAGCACCGACTCGACCGCAAATGCTGTCTGCTTTTGCGCGTCGCCCATGCCGGACTTGCGATACATCGACCGGATCGTCATCGACACCGGCGGAAACACGGCGCCTGCGAGGAAAGCCGCCGCCAGCATCAGCGGCAGCGACGCCAGACTGGTCACGGCAAACACGAGCAACAGGAGCGCTAGCGCGTGCAGGATCGCCAGCGGCATCATCACCGCCTTCGGCCCGTTGTTGTCGACAAAGCGGCCAATGATCGGCGCCTGAATCGCCAGCGCGCTCATGTACGCCGCGCTCACCATGCCCGCACGCGTGAACGACTGTGTCTGCGACTGCACGAGCAGCGTCAAGCCCAGCGCGTTCATGCCGATCGGCAGCCGCGGAACGATGGAGGAAAGGATGATCCGCCGCAGCTCATGGTCAGAAAACAGCGTGCGGTAAGGCGTGAGATTGATCAAAACAAACTACTGAGAACAAATCAGCTTTATGCTGAGAGCCGCATTCAATAAGGGCTCAGTGAAGAGAAATAAGGAGAGTCGACAAATAGTAAAAATTAACGCCAAGCCGCGATAAATCGTCATTTTGACGAAAAGCTGATCCCCGGAATTGGCAACTTTTGCGAACCATTGTGGTGCGTGAGCTTAGCGGATTTGCCTCACTCACGTAGCACTGCACAGGCAGCGGATGCGCTAGGCCGTCGCAGTCTCAATCGCCTTCACGACTTCCGCTGTCAGCTTCGGCACGACGTCCAGCGCTTTCATGTTTTCATGCACTTGCGAGACGCGCGATGCGCCGGTGATGACGGTCGAAACGTTCGGATTTTTCAGGCACCACGCCAACGCGAGCTGCGAGATTGTGCAGCCGAGGTCACCCGCAATCGGACGCAGCTTTTCCACGGCCGCGAGCTTTACGGGGTCCGACACGCGCTCAGCGATCCATTCGTAGCCCTTGACGGCCGCGCGGCTGTCGGCCGGGATGCCGTCCTTGTACTTGCCGGTCAACAGACCCGAGGCGAGGGGGCTCCAGATCGTGGTGCCGAGGCCGATGTCGGTGTAGAGCCGCGCGTATTCCTGCTCCACCCGTTTGCGGGCGAAGAGGTTGTACTGCGGCTGCTCCATGACCGGCTTGTGCAGGTGATGCCGTTCGGCGATTTCGTAGGCCGCGCGAATCTCGTCGGCATTCCATTCGCTGGTGCCCCAATACATCGCCTTGCCCTGCGTGATCATGTCGCTCATCGCGTGCACGGTCTCTTCAATCGGCGTGTTCGGATCGGCGCGATGGCAGAACACGAGGTCAACGTAGTCCAGTTGCAGACGCTTCAGCGAGCCGTCGATGGCCTGCATCAGGTATTTGCGGTTGAGCGTGTTCTTCTCGTTGGGGCCGTCGTTGATACCCCAGAAGAACTTGGTCGAGATCACCGCCTGCGCGCGGCGCCAGCCCAGTTGCTTGAGCGCTTCGCCCATGATGGTCTCCGACATCCCCTTGGCATAGACCTCCGCGTTATCGAAGAAATTGACACCCGCGTCCCACGCGGCGGCCATGCATTCGACGGCGGCCTTGGTGTCGACCTGTGAGCCATACGTAACCCAGGAGCCGAAAGAGAGTTCAGACACTTTAAGGCCGGAACGGCCGAGACGACGATATTGCATTGGAGTATTTTGGGTATGTTGAAACTGATGACGTCATTCTCGTGCCAGGGGCGCGGGAATCCAGGGTAGTGGCGGTGCCGCGACGTTCTGGATCCCCGCCTGCGGCGAGGATGACGCCAGTGAAATGGGTCGTGACGTTGACAGGCCTTATGTTCCCTGCGTTCCGCCCTTGCGCGCGCGCAGGTCAATCCGATTATCGCCGCGCAGCAGATTGAAAACGACGAAGCGGTTCGCTTCACGAATCGCACGACGTACTTCGTCCGGTGTTTGCACGTAGGCGCCGTTGACGCCCAGCAGCACATCGTTTTCGCGCAGACCGATCTGGTAGGCCTCACTGTTTGGCGATACGTCGAGCACATAAACCCCGCGACGGTTAAGCTCTTTCGGAATGCTCGCCAGCTCGGTACCCGGCAGCTCGGTGATTTTTTCCGGGCGCAGGCCCTGCGCGCGCGCGGGCGTCTCGATGGTGATGCGCACGCTGCGCTGCTGCCCGTGGCGGATGATCGACAGATCAAGCGCCTGGCCAATCGGCGTCAACCCCTGCACATTGCGCAAATCGTAGCCGGTGCGCACGTTGCGTCCGTTGGCGGTTACGACCACATCGCCTTTCTTGAGGCCTGCCTTGTCGGCGGGACTGCCCGAAATGACCGTGTTGATCACCGCACCTTCGATGGCGGGCAGTTTCTGCTCTTTCGCAATTTCCTGATTCACTTCACCGACCGCCGCGATGCCAATGCCGCCGCGTTTGACTTCACCGAATCGTGCCAGTTGGTCCATGACGCGCATTGCCATGTTGGTCGGTACCGCAAAGCCAATACCGACGTTGCCACCCGAGGGGCCGATGATCGCGGTGTTGATGCCGATCAGTTCGCCGCGCAGGTTGATCAAGGCGCCGCCCGAATTGCCGGGATTGATCGACGCGTCGGTCTGGATGAAGTCCTCGAAGCCTTCGATGTTGAGCCCGGCGCGGCCGAGTGCCGAGACGATACCGCTGGTCACGGTCTGGCCGACGCCGAACGGATTGCCGATGGCGAGCACATAGTCGCCAACCTGCAAACCATCCGATTCGCCGACCCGCACGGCGGTCAGCCGCTCGGACGGAATTTGCAGCAGGGCAATGTCGGTCGCCGGGTCGGAACCGATGAGTTTGGCCGTGAATTCACGACGATCCTTGAGCGTTACGACAATCTTGCTGGCGCCCTTGATCACGTGGTGATTGGTCAGAACGTAGCCTTTGCCGGAGTCGACGATCACACCGGAACCCGATGCCTGCGCTTCGCGAGGCCGATCCGGTGCGCCGAAAAAGCGGCGGAAAAACGGATCGTTGAACATCGGATTGTCGCCGTCATTGCTGCGCGACAGGGTGGAAATATTGACGACGCCCGCAGCGGTCTGGTTGACGATGGGGGCGAGGCTCGGAAGTGCGCCGCCGAGCCCCGGCGCCGCCTGTCGGGGCATGCCCGGCTGGGCTAAGGCCGGTGTTGCTGCGAAACCGAGTGTTGCGAGAAGAAAGACCAGTGCGCTGCGAAGAATCATGTGGGTTCCTGTGCAGAGTCGGCCGTAGCGGAGCCGTTCCTGCCGGGATGCGACGTGGGAGCAGCGCTGCCGCGACCTAGTAAAGAAATTGTCAGCCAGTGACTACGAGATTGTCGCGATGAATAAGTTCATCTTCATCAACATATCCGAGCACTGATTCGATCTCAGATGAGGGCTTTCTCATGATCCGCAAGGTCTCGCTGGATGAGTAGTTGGCAAGCCCGCGCGCGAGTTCGCGCCCGGACTCGTCCACGCAGCCAATCACCTCACCGCGTTCGTATTCGCCGACGACGGCCACCACGCCAATGGGTAGCAGACTCTTGCCACCATGCAGCAGCGCCTTGCTCGCACCTGCGTCGAGCGTCACCTTGCCGCGCAGTTGCAGATGATCGGCAAGCCAGCTCTTGCGCTTGGCCAGACTGGCCTCGGGGGCGTAGAGCAGGGTGCCGATGGCTTCGCCGCCGAGCAG
>CAYMSY010000126.1:0-8032 GCA_964393195.1 uncultured Alcaligenaceae bacterium
TTCAACATTGGTTGGGATTTGCCGATCAATCACCCGGAAATCGTTGCAGGTAAACCGTTTCGCGGCGCCAATGTCTGGCCGGACGCGAGTGCACTTCCGGAATTTCGCGCGACGATGCTCGCGTATTTCAATGCTTGTCATCGCGTGGGCATGCGCCTGCATCGTGCACTCGCACACGATCTTGATGTCGCTGAAAATTTCTTCGATGACAAGCTTGATCAGCCGCTGGCGACGCTGCGCCTGCTGCACTACCCGCCGCGCCCGGCGCGCTTTGAGCCGGGACAGACTGGCGCAGGGGAGCATACGGATTACGGCAACATCACTCTGCTCGCGACCGACGATGCGGGTGGGTTGGAAGTGCGTACCCGAAGCGGCGAATGGATTTCACCCCCCACGATGCCCGGCGCGCTGATCTGCAATATCGGCGATTGTTTGATGCGCTGGACGAATGATGTGTACGTTTCAACGCCACATCGCGTGGTCAATCCGGTCGGCCGCGAGCGCTTTTCCGTCGCGTTTTTTCTTGATCCGAATCCCGATGCGACGGTGGAGTGTTTGCCGAGTTGTGTGTCTACGGACCGGCCAGCGCGGTATCCGCCGACGACAGGCGCGGCGTATCTCAAATCACGGCTTGATGCGACGTATTCGCATGATGAAAAGACCTAACAGCTTTTCGCCTAAATCCCCATCGCAAGCGGACTAGGTACGATTTCATATAAAAGTCGAAAACATCACTTTTCACCACGTGAGCCCATATTGAATGCGCCTTTCGAGGAAAAGCTATATAGCTGTGGAAGCGGCCCGGCCCGTGACTTTCACCGCTATCGCGGCCCAGGCCGCACCCACAAGCGCGTCTCGCGTTTATTGCGGAATTGCCACCACTTTGCCATCACGCGCACTGGCTGCCAGCGCGTCAATCGTGAGCATGATGTCGACGGTTTCCGCAGGCGTAGCGCCTGGCCAGCTGGCCCAGCCGTTGCGCACCAGATCATGAAATGCCTCGCCTTGCACGCGAAAACCGGGCGCGGCTGCGCACTCGATGGTCTCGCGCGGTGCATCGAACGCGATGCTGCGCTTGATGACCACGTGCGGCGGAAGCTTGTCCGACGTGTCGTTATAGAAGGTCGTTTCGATGGTGCCTTGGTCGCCGACGATGAGCGCATGGCGATGCCGTGCCGTGCCGAAGCTGCATGAAATCTGCGCGAGTACACCGCCGGGAAAATCAATCGAGCCCACAAGCGTGTGATCCACCCCGCTGTCCGCGAATCGCGCCATCGCATGCACGCGCGTTGGACGCTCGCCGGCAATCATGCGCACGAGACTGACCGGGTAACTACCTGCATCCATGAGTGCACCGCCCGCGAGCGACGGATCCCAGCGGATATTGCCGCTGACTGGCAGCGGAAATCCGAACGACGCCTGAATCAATTGAACTTTGCCGATAGCGTTCTCGCGCAGAAGTTCGCCGAGCCTGATCGTCTGCGGCTGCGCGCGATAGGGATAGGCCTCGACGACATAGACCTTGTTGCCGGCTGCGGCGTCGAACATGGCCTTTGTCTCCGCCGAATTCGCCGCGAACGGCTTCTCGCAGAGCACGTGCTTGCCCGCATTGGCGGCCTTGATCGTCCACTCGGCGTGCAGATTGTTGGGCAACGGGTTGTAGATTGCTTCGATGCTCGGGTCGGCGAGCATCGACTCGTAGCTGGCGAACGATTGCGCAATGCCGTTTTCCGTTGCGAACGCGGCGGATTTCGCTGCGTCACGGCTGGCCACCGCACAAACGTCAACCTTTGTCGAATTACGCAGCGCGGCGGTGAAGTTGCGGGCGATGTTGGCAGCACCGAGGATGCCAATACGGAGTTTTTTATCTGCGGTCATAGCAGCCTTCGCGATCGTTGGAGGTAAGCAATTCGTGGCTCGACAAGCTCACCACGAGCGGATTGAGCGACAGGCGCCGCTGTCAGCCCAGAGCGAAGCTGAAGGGACGCCGCAAACAGCGCTGCTCAGGCGTAGGTATAAAAGCCGCGCCCCGTCTTGCGCCCGAGATAACCCGCCGCGACCATTTCTTTGAGTAGTGGTGCCGGCCGGTACTTCGGATCATTGAACCCTTCGTAGAACACGTTCATCACGGCGATCATGATGTCGAGGCCGATCATGTCGGCAAGCGCCAGCGGGCCGATGGGCTGGTTGGTACCCAGCTTCATGCCGGCGTCGATGTCTTCCGCTGTGGCGAGCCCTTCCTGCAAACAGAAGATCGCCTCGTTGATCATCGGACACAAGATGCGGTTGACCACAAAACCCGGCGAATTTTTTACCGTGATCGGCGTCTTGCCGAGCGCCTTGGCCAACTCCTGAGCGGTCGCAAGCGTCGTATCGCTGGTAGCGAGACCGCGGATCAGTTCGACCAGCGCCATCATCGGAACGGGATTGAAAAAGTGCATGCCGATGAAGCGATCCGGGCGTTTGGTTGCGGCCGCGAGCTGGGTGATGGAAATCGACGAGGTGTTGGTCGCGATGATCGTTTCCGGTTTCAGCGCGGCGTCAAGGTCCTTGAGGATTTTGACCTTGAGACTTTCGTTTTCGGTCGCTGCCTCAATCACGTAGTCACAGGCGGCAAGGTCAGCGAGCGTCGATGTGGTTTTCACGCGCGCCATGGCCGCAGCCTTTTGTTCGGCTGTAATCTTTTCTTTCTTGAGCAGACGGTCCAGACTGCCGCTGATTGTCGCGACGCCTTTTTCCAGTGCCGCCGGATTCACGTCCAGCATCAGTGCGCCAACGCCCGCCACCGCGCAGGCCTGCGCAATACCGTTGCCCATGGTTCCGGCACCCACGATGCCGACGGTCTTGATGGTCATGTTCGATTCCTCAAAAGTGTTGTGTTGATTTTACGGGCGGGCTTGCGACACGGGTTTGCGACACAATGACAGCGATGACACGACAACATTTGACGATTGGTATCGGTGCAGCGCTCGGGGCAGGCCTGATTTGGGGATTGGTTTTCGTGGCACCGCTCTTGCTGCCGGATTACCCCGCCACACTCCTGACCTTCGGACGCTACTTTGCATTCGGGCTGGTCACATTGCCGATTGCGTGGTGGCAGCGCGACGCGCTCGGCAAACTAACACGCGCTGACTGGTGGTTGGCGCTGAAGCTGTCACTGGTGGGCAACGTAATCTATTACCTTGCACTGTCGGCCGCGATCCAGCTTGCAGGTGCACCCTTGCCCACGCTGATCATCGGTACGCTGCCAGTGGTGATCGCGGTGTGTTCCAATCTCGGCGACCGGCAGGTCTCATGGAGACGCCTGTTGCCTTCACTGCTGCTGATCGGGGCCGGCTTGATGTGCGTGAACGCTGATCAGCTGGAACGGCTCAACGCGGAGGGCGCGTTCACCGCTTATGTCTCTGGCGCGTTGCTGACCGTGGTGGCCAACGCTGCCTGGACCTGGTACCCGATTCACAATGCGCGCTGGCTCAGGGCGCATCCGTCACATACGTCGACGACCTGGGCGACTGCGCAGGGCATTACGACGCTGCCGCTCGCGACGATCGGATTGCTGTTGTCGATTGCTTTCCTGAAGATCAGCGGTGACGCGCGATTTGCGGCGTCGCTGTGGGGCCCGCAGCCGATGAAATTCTGGCTGTTGATGGCGGTGATCGGGTTTTCCGCGTCATGGCTTGGCACGCTGCTGTGGAACGTCGCGAGCAAGAACACGCCAACCGCGCTGACCGGCCAGTTGATTGTGTTTGAGACGCTATCGGCGCTGGGCTATGCCTATCTCGTCTACTCGCGTGCACCAAGTGCCTACGAAATGGCTGGCATCAGCCTGCTGGTGTTGGGTGTGGTTGTGGGCGTACGTGCGCTGGCAGTGCGGCCAGTCGCGTCGCCGGGCGTCTGATCTGATTCCGGCGCAAACCGTCAGAGCAGGCGCCAGTTCAACGCGCGGCCAACGGTCAGCGGTACGATCGTCTCCGCACCGAATGAAAACTCATCCCGCGGCGTCCAGGACTCGCGTCTGAGCGTTACTTGCCCCGCGTTGCGAGGCAGCCCATAGAATTCGGCGCCGTAGCGGCTTGCAAAATTGTCCAGCTTGTCGAGTGCGCCGGCCGCTTCAAAAGCCTCGGCGTAGAGCTCCAGTGCGGCGTGAGAGGTGAAACAGCCGGCCGCACCACAGCAGGCTTCCTTGCTGTTTTTTGCATGCGGCGCGCTGTCAGTGCCCAGAAAGAATTTCGCTGAACCGGAGGTTGCTGCTTTCAGGAGAGCTTGCCGGTGCGTTTCCCGTTTCAAAATCGGCAGGCAGTAGAAATGCGGGCGAATCCCGCCGCTAAAAATTGAGGTGCGGTTATACAGCAGATGTTGTGGCGTGATGGTTGCTGCCACGTTGGTACCCGCGTCGGCAACAAAGTCGGCTGCTTCCGCCGTGGTGATGTGTTCGACCACCACTTTCAGATCAGGGAAATCGCGGATGATTCGCTGCAATGGGCCATCAACGAAAAGCGCCTCACGATCAAATACATCGGTCGCTGGGTCCGTGACTTCGCCGTGGATGCAAAGAATCACCCCCATGCGTTGCATCTTCTCAAGTACGCGATAGACGTTTCCGAGATCAGACACTCCCGAGTCGGAATTGGTTGTGGCGCCCGCCGGGTAATACTTGAACGCCTGCACAAAATCGCTGTCGGCAACGCGCGCAACTTCGTCGACCGGTGTGTTGTCCGTCAGGTAAAGCGTCATCAAGGGCGAAAAGCTGGAAGCCTCTGGCACTGCCTGCAAAATTCGCTCGCGGTAGGCCGCCGCCGCCGCGACAGTGGTAACCGGTGGTTTCAGATTTGGCATCACCAGCGCGCGCGCAAATTGTCGCGCCGTAAATGGCATTACAGAGGCAAGTGCCGCGCCGTCACGCAGATGCAGATGAAAATCGTCAGGGCGGCCGAGTGTGAGAGTGTCTTGCACGGAAGTGATGAGAGGATCGCCGGAGCAGGCAAACTGGTAGGATTAAATCATGGTCACCCAAGGTATTCCGGAATCGACCCCGTTGCAGGCGCCACAAGGAACGCAAGGCGCACTACGGGGCGCAGGAGACTCCGTGAATGCACCGCTCGCGTTAGCGGGGCAACTGGTCAAGGAAAGCGGCGGTCGCAATACGGGCGCCCGACGCAACGTGCTGGCCTGCCTGATCGCCGCCGAGCGCGCGCTTTCGCACGCGGAAATTGAGGGGCAACTGGCCGATACCGACCTCGATCGCGTCACGCTTTATCGTGTGCTTGACTGGCTGGTGGACCATTCTCTGGCGCATCGCGTAGGCGGGCTATCGGGTTTCGATCGGGCGATGCGTTTTGCCTTCAGCCGTCCGCAACGGCGGTCAGCGCATGCCCACTTTCAGTGCGTTCGTTGCGGCACGACCATGTGCCTTGACGACGTGGCAGTGCCGGTCTTGCCAGTGCCGGGCGGAATTCAGCTACAGGGCGTTGAACTCGCGGCATATGGTTATTGTGAGAAATGCAGCTTGGCAATTCACACGGAGACGGATAAATCGAACGTATAGCTATAATCCGGCGCCGCTCATGATGCGCGCCGGAGGCGTTTCAAACTTGAGCGCATAGTTGAGTGCGTAGGCAGATGTGGCCGTTGGCATGTATGACGGCAAAAATAATTGACTGGGAAGGTTCGGTAGAGTTTTTATGGCAACAACGAGTAAGGCGAAAGTAGCGCCTGCAGCGAAGGCGAAAGCCGTCGCGGCTGCCCCTGCACCGAAAGCTGCGGCAGCGGCCGTGAGTCCTGCACCGGCGAAAGCTGCTTCCAAGGCGGCGACCGTGCTGTCAATGAACAGTCACAAGAAGTACGCGGGGCTGACAGAAGCGGAAATCCTCGCGCAGCCTGAATCCGAGTACATGAGCAAGGAGCAGCTGGCCTTCTTCAAGGAAAAGCTCATTGAGTTGCGCGCGCAAATTCTTCACAACGCCACGGATACCGGGGAACATCTGCGTGACACTGAGGTTGCGACCGACCCGTCGGATCGGGCCACGCAGGAAGAGGAATACACACTTGAGTTGCGTACTCGTGACCGCGAGCGCAAGCTGCTCAAGAAAGTGGACAAAGTCCTTCGCATGGTTGACGATGGCAGCTTCGGGTGGTGCGAAGAAACAGGCGAACCCATCGGGCTTGCGCGATTGATCGCCCGTCCAACCGCAACGCTCTCCATCGAAGCGCAGGAACGCCGCGAACGCATGCAGAAACTGTACGGGGACTGATTGCTCGCTCACCTTCCGCTGCCTGTCGATTCGAATGACCATTTGTGAGTCGGGGATTTGCAGCGCATCGTCATAATTAGCGACTCTGCTACGCCGCAAGACATAAGGAAAGTCCATGAGTGCACCGTTCTCCCTCCCTCCTCTCCCGTACGCTGACAACGCGCTGGAGCCGCTGATTTCCGCCAATACGCTTTCGTTTCATTACGGCAAGCATCACAAAACCTATGTTGATAACCTGAACAAGCTGGTTGAAGGCAAGGATCTGGCGCAAATGTCGCTGGAGCAGATCATCGCTGCGTCCGCTGGCAAGCCGGACATGGCGGGTGTATTCAACAACGCCGCACAGATCTGGAATCACACGTTTTACTGGAACAGCCTTAAGCCCAACGGCGGCGGCAAACCGACCGGTGCTGTCGCTTCGGCCATCGACAAAGACCTTGGCGGTTACGACAAATTCAAGGCCGATTTTTCAGCGGCAGCCGTCACGCAGTTTGGATCAGGATGGGCGTGGCTGGTGTCTGATGCCGGTACCCTCAAAATCGTCAAGACCGGCAATGCCGAAGTGCCGCTCACCAAAGGGCAGAAGCCGTTGTTGACGATAGACGTATGGGAACACGCTTACTACCTCGACTACCAGAATCTGCGGGCAAAGTATGTCGAAACGTTGATCGACAAACTGCTGAACTGGGACTTCGCGAACGCGAACTTCGCGGGCTGATTCCAGTCCCAGATCGCACAGGCAAGATGCGCAAGGGCCGGTTTTCCGGCCCTTTGTGTTTTCCGTTATCGCATTGAACACGGTATCCAGTCCACTGCAAGGAGCCTCATTGTCCGGGACCGCATTGTTGAACTTTCGTGGTTTGACGCACCAATTCGCAGGGCGAACCCGCATCGCATTTGGCGATGCCAGTCTGGATGCGGGTTCGTTGCTGCTTGTGCGCGGGCCTTCCGGTTGCGGCAAGTCGACCCTTTTGCACTTGCTGGTCGGCGGTCTCGCGGTGTCGCCGGGTTGCGGCTCAGTGAATTTGGGTGGTCGTGAGCTGGCAGGGATGCCGATGCGAATGCGTGATCACCTTAGGCCTCACATTGTCGGCTGGATGCCACAACGGCATTTCCTTATCAACGGGCTCACCGTGCTGGACAACGTGCTCCTGCCCCTGTTGTTGAAGCGCAAGGCAAGTGCGTTGACTCGCAGTCGCGCCGGCTCGCTGCTGGACGCATTGTCAATTTCAGATTTGTCCGGAGTGCGACCGGCAACACTCTCGGTTGGACAGGCGGCTCGGGTCAGTCTCGCGAGAGCGTTACTTGCGGAGCCGCAGTTGCTTCTGGCCGATGAACCCAGTGCAGCGCTGGATGAAGTCAGCACCTCACTGGTTGTCGGACAGATTGCGAGTTACGTTGATGCCGGCGGCGCGGCTGTCGTGGCGAGTCATGATCCGCATCTGCGTCGGCTGCTCGCATCCAGTGGCAGCGGCAGACTCGTCGAAATTGAGCTTCTGCCATGATGATCCTCAGACTGGTATTCCTGTTTCTGCGCGATCGTCCCTGGCAATTCGTGCTTGCAGTAACGCTTTGCGCCACGGGACTCGCGAGTGCCATCAGTATCGTTTGGCTGCAGTCGCTGCTTGAGGCTCATGCCCGGCGCCAGGCGGAAGGCATCGACATCGTTGTCGGGGCCAAGGGGTCTGCATTGCAGAATGTGCTGGCTGCGGTCTATTACCTTGATGTTCCCAACGGCAACATTAGCCTGGCGGATGTTGACAAATTGCGTGCCCATCCGC
>CAYMSY010000127.1:0-8017 GCA_964393195.1 uncultured Alcaligenaceae bacterium
GGAACACCTCGACAAGAGCCGGGTGCGCAAACTTGGCCAACATCTTCGCTTCATTGATGAAGCTCTTGAGACCCGCATCAAACGTGGCGCTGTGATTGGCGGCCCGCACAGCGACGCGGACCCCATCGACACGACCAGCAAAAGCGGCCGGCATGAACTCTTTCAGGGCTACTACACGGTCGAGCGAAGTATCCCGTGCCAGGTAGACAATTCCGAATCCACCTTCGCCAATCAATCCAATGATTTCAAAGTCAGCAACGCGGCTGCCAACTGGCAGACAATTCGCGTGTGTAGCTAGCAGCGGACTGGATGGACTGGACACGACGTGCCTCAAGAGTTCTTATAACGAGAACCATAACAGCATTCGTTGGTCGCTGCCAGTAGACGCAACTCAGAATGCCAGGCCCAACTCCTCCAGACGTTTGGATTGCGTGGTGCCCAATACTCGCGACCTGAACTGAGCAGTGGCGGCGCTACGTCCTTCGGCAAACAATTGGGCCGGCGCACCTTTGTCATTGGCCAGAGACATCGCATCGCTAATGACAACCTGCGCTGTTCGAGCCTGAACGTTGATTTCGCGAATTTTTGCTTTGACGTCAAAGACATAGGTCACACGCTGACAGTTGTTTCCCGATCCTGAAACACAAAACGGAAATTCCTGCCGAAATGCGACAACCCCACCGATTAAGGCGCGCGCCTGCGCCGTACGCTCTTCAATGGCTCGCGCAGCGGCCCGTTCACGTTCCGCCTGAACGGCTATCTTTTGCTTGGCAAGCGCATGTCTGCCACACTCATCGTCAGGAAACGAATCCAGGAACTTCTTTAGTAGCGGCGCAGAGTTGGCGCTATTGAACGCGGCAAAACACAAAGAGCTCCGCGAAACATCTGGCACCGCGGGGCTGCCCCCCTGTGTCGCCACTGCAGGCGACGCCGTCACTGGGCTGGCATTCGCGTCACGTGCAACTGCGTCCAACAAAAAGGTCATTTCACCTTTGGCAGTAGGCTTACCCGAGTCAAACTCCCCCTCGAAACGGTCTCCCGAGCCCCATCTAAAGATTCCACTCCCATGAGGAATACCGTCGCGCACCATTCCTGTGTAGGTATCACCCGACGCAAACAATATCTCGCCCTGCCCATTTGCACGATCATCACGCCATTCGCCTTCGTAAGAGCCACCGTCAGCATATTTCATGACGCCAGTACCTTCCTTGCGGTTGGCTTTCCATGTACCTTCGTAGCGCTGACCGTTGGCCCACTCTGCCGTGCCCTTGCCGTCGCGTTCTCCCCTCAGCCATTGGCCGGTGTAAGAATCTCCTGACCTCTGACGGTATATCCCCGTACCGGTACGTTCCCCACTTTGAAAATCCCCCTCATAGGTATCACCATTCGGGAAACTGAGCTTGCCACGTCCGTGCTGCTGGCCGGCACGCCAGGATCCTTCATAAATCATGCCATTAGCATAGACCATCCTGCCTTGCCCCTCACGCTGGCCAGCATGAAAACTGCCTACGTAGCGCTCCCCTGCCGGCGACGACCACTCGCCCTGACCATGTTGCGCGTCATCCAGCCAATTGCCAACGTATTTTTGACCGTCAGACCAAATATAGGTGCCCGTCCCCGTCTTTCGCCCATCCCGCAGTATTCCCTGGAATGAGCGTCCATCAAAGAATTCAACGCGCCCTTCTCCGCTAACTTGTCCAGATCGGCTATCAACTGTAAAACGCCCGCGGTAAATCGCATCGGGCGCCCGAATCTCTGCCGCAGCCGCTGCGAGAGGTGTACTTGCTGTAGATGCTGACGTTGAGGCATTCGAGCCCGGAGTGCTCGCTGCCTGTTCGTGAATTCGCAGCAAACTGGGGGGCACATCGTCTGCACAGGCAGTATCAGAGCAATCACGCACCAACTCTTGGCGTTCAAGCTGCCCAGCGCGGAACTGGCCACGCAAAATGTAGCGGAGCTTTCCAGCGCTGAACGCGATTACATTACCGACGCCATTCGCTAGGCCGTTGCTGCAATCGCCGGTCCATGAAATCGTTAGCCGCTCTGCATTCGGCAATGACGATACCAAACATTTAGTCTGCAAATCACGAACGGAGGCGCCGCCTTGTGCGCCAGCCACCAGTGGGCCGAAAAGCATGCATGCGACGACGGGGTACAGCGAGCCAAATCTAGTGCACCGGGACATCCAGCTGACTCCAAGTATCAGATTTATTGCGCGAATTATCGCTCAGTGTGCATCGTCCTTCCGCCACGGCAATGGCACGTGGGCGCTGATGCACATACCATCAGTAAATGAACGAGATTTGCGTAGCCACCTGCAAGGCAGTTGGCGTCCCCAAGGGGATTCGAACCCCTGTTACAACCGTGAAAGGGTCGTGTCCTAGGCCTCTAGACGATGGGGACTTAGGAACTTAACAGTTCAGTTTGCTTGGTGGAGGTAAGCGGGATCGAACCGCTGACCTCTACAATGCCATTGTAGCGCTCTCCCAGCTGAGCTATACCCCCGAGCAAGACTTAAATTATAGTCACAAATAAGATGACTTGGCAAGTGAGCTTGAATGACGGGACGATGGATCGCTTTGCATCGATTGGTGGCGCAATGACACTTTTAGCGAACGACCAACCGTGACGTCGACCTCGCCGTGCCACATCATAGACGGAGCAATTTTTTCTCGTCGGGTGACGAGAACGAAACTCGCTCGCGCCCACACGACGCCGATGGCCGAAGTAGCTACGCTATTGTCCCTGCGGTTCAAGCGTAACTCCCTATCAAGCGCCGCGAGCTGTCGAACATCAGCCGGAACTCCAAACGGCCGCACGTAAACCAGCAATGCGCCAATAAGAAAAGCGAACGCAAGCGGCGCGGCGCCAGACAAGGCACTCGCGAGCCCGGCGCTCAGGGTAGTCGCCACCAAACCGACCCGACATGCGTTACGCAACTTCAACGGTCGGCCGCCACGGCCTTGTGTTCTTTCAACTTCGCGAGCATCAACCACGTATCAATGGCAGCGTCGGGGTTGAGCGAAAGCGACTCAATTCCGCGCTCCACTAACCAAGCTGCCAGATCAGGGTGATCCGATGGTCCCTGCCCACAAATACCCACGTACTTGCCCTGCGCCCGACAGGCGTCAATCGCAAAGCCAAGCATTTTCTTCACGGCAGGATCGCGTTCATCAAAAATGCTTGCGATAGAACCTCCGGAATCGCGGTCCACGGCTAGCGTCAACTGCGTCAGGTCGTTTGAACCGATTGAGAAACCGTCAAAATATTGCAGGAATTCTTCGGCGAGAATCGCGTTCGATGGCACTTCGCACATCATGATCAAGCGAAGGCCCTGCCGACCGCGCTCAAGTCCATGAGAAGCCAACGCGCTGACAACTGCTCTGGCCTCACCGGTCGTTCGAACAAAGGGGATCATTACCTCGACGTTGGCGAGCCCCATGGTCTCGCGAACGTATCGGAGCGCTTCGCATTCAAGGGCAAAACAGTCGCGAAATTCAGGCGCTACATAACGCGAGGCTCCACGGAATCCGATCATCGGATTTTCTTCGTGCGGTTCGTAACGGTCGCCGCCCAGCAGATTGGCATACTCGTTCGACTTGAAGTCGCTCATGCGAACGATGACCGGGCGCGGTGCGAACGCTGCCGCAATCGTCGCAATACCCTCGGAAAGACGCTGTACGAAGAACTGTCTTGGCGACGCATAACCGTGAATTTTTTCGGCGACTTTTGCTTTCAGATCTGCTGGAAGTGCGTCAAACTCGAGCAGCGCACGCGGGTGTACACCAATCTGCCGGTTAATGATGAATTCAAGCCGCGCAAGCCCGACGCCGTGATTCGGCACTTGTGAAAACTCAAAGGCCAAGTCCGGATTGGCAACATTAAGCATGACCTTGGTAGGCGCTTCCGGCATATTGTCCAACTGGACTTCATTGCGCTCAAACGCCAGTAAACCGGAGTAAATCTTTCCGGTATCGCCCTCAGCACAACTGACTGTGACCGAATCTCCATTGCTCAGCAAGTCCGTAGCGTCGCCACAACCTACTACGGCAGGAATGCCCAGTTCGCGCGCAATGATCGCAGCATGGCAGGTACGCCCGCCACGATTGGTTACGATGGCACTGGCCCGCTTCATGACCGGTTCCCAGTCGGGATCAGTCATGTCCGCAACGAGAACATCCCCCTCTTTGACGATGTCCATCTCACTTGCACGCTTGACCACGCGGACGGTTCCCTGGCCAATCTTTTGGCCAATAGCGCGGCCGCTCGAGATGACCGTACCGGTCTGCTTCATGCGATACCTGACCAGCGTCTTGCCATCGTGATCGCGCGCCTTTACCGTCTCCGGACGTGCCTGAAGAATGTAAATCTTTCCGCTGGTGCCATCTTTGCCCCATTCGATGTCCATCGGACGACCATAGTGGGTCTCTATCGTCAGCGCGTATCCGGCCAGGGTCTCCACATCCGCGTCAGTCAGGGAAAACCGTGTTTGATCCGCCGCAAGCACAGGCTCAACATGTGTTGATTTTCCGGCCGTCGCCTCGCTGCCAAAAACCATCTTGAGCATTTTGCTGCCGAGTGTCCTGCGCAGGATGGCCGGGCGACCAGCGCGTAGCGCCGGCTTGTAAACATAAAACTCATCGGGATTGACGGCGCCTTGTACGACCATTTCGCCAAGCCCATAGCTCGACGTCACGAAGACTGCATCCCGAAAACCCGACTCAGTGTCCAGCGTAAACATTACGCCAGCCGCCCCGGTGTCAGAACGAACCATCTGCTGAATGCCAGCCGACAGCGCAACAGGTATGTCCGCATAGCCAGTATGCACCCGATAGGCAATTGCCCGGTCGTTGTACAGGCTGGCGAAGACGCGGCGCACCGCATCAAGAATGGCGGGAACGCCTACGATATTGAGATAGGTTTCCTGCTGGCCAGCGAAACTGGCATCGTGCATGTCCTCTGCAGTAGCCGAGGAGCGGACCGCCCAACTAATCGATCCGCCAGCCTCTGCCTCGAGAGCACCAACAGCTAAGGCGATGCCTTCGGCAAGCTCGGTCGGCAATGGTGCAGCCTCGATCCAGCCGCGGATCTCTGCGCCCGCCCGCGCCAGCGCCTGAACATCATCGACGTCAAGCCCTTCCAATCGGGCAGCCACACGCGCCGTCAGGTCGTTACTGGTCAAAAAATCTCGAAATGCCTGAGCGCTTGTCGCAACACCACCGGGGACCTGCACGCCCTGTTGCTCAAGATTGCCGAGGAGTTCACCTAGGGACGCATTTTTGCCCCCATAGTCGGGGACATCGGTCATTCGCAGCTCATCCAACCAGCGCAGTAGACGTGGATTGAGTTGCGTATCGCTTCGCGCCATGGAGCCTCCGTTTAGGTTTCGCATGGCATTCTAGCGAACCACGTTGCAACGATTGCTGCAACGCACAAAACAGCACTAATCCCTAAAAGACGGCGGGCGACGAGTCCTGCTCTGGTGAGTCCACAGCGTCGCGCAGCTTGGCATACAAATCCGGGTGCTTGCCACGCAGGAACTCAATGATTTGTATGTCTTCCTTACGGACCGTACTGAGATCAACGCCCTCAAGATGTACCAGTCGCAATAGCTCCGTTACCGGCTTCGGCATGTCCCTGCCGGCCTCGTAGCGGGATCCGCCGCTTTGCGTAACCCCGATTTTCTGCCAGAACTCTTCCTGATTAAGGCCGAGTTTCTGTCGTATTTCCCGGGGATTCGTGATCTTTTGAAAAAGACCCATGACTTCCTTCTTCCTCCAAACGGTGAGGCTATGATCCGTCGCGCGCACCGATGCAACACGAATATGCCATAAGCATAACCATGATTATAAGTTGCGATCGGCATTTTGGTGCGTAATCTGCCCCCTTCCTATAATGAATCGGATCATGGGTGTTGCAGATCTTCATTGTCATTCCCGCTTTTCTGACGGAACGCTCGCGGTCGAAGCCCTGTTAGCGCTGGCCGCATCGCGGGGCGTCCAATTGCTTGCATTGACCGACCACGACGAGGTATCGGGCATCGGCGAGGCTCGTCAAGCAGCGGCCCGTCTGGGTATGCAGTTTGTGGCGGGTGTCGAAATTTCCGCGCAATGGCAGGGCGCTTCGGTTCATGTAGTGGGACTCCGTATCAATGAGTCCAACCCCGAGCTGATGTCAGGGCTGGCCGGAATACGTGCACAGCGCGATGTCCGGGCTCAGCGGATGGGCGAAGCCTTCGCTGCCATTGGCATTCCGGGAGTCCTTGACGGCGCCAGAGCCTATGCCCCCAACCCAGACCTCTTGTCACGAACGCATTTTGCCCGCCATCTGGTCGACAGCGGTGTGTGCGCATCGGCCGGAGAAGTGTTTGCGCGCTTCATGAAACCGGGTAAGCCCGGCTACGTCCGTCATGAGTGGCTACCGATGGATGATGCCATCGCGCTGATCCACGGGGCTGGCGGTCGTGCCGTACTTGCTCACCCGGGACGCTACGAAACGGATGGACTGGGTGGCAAACAGGCGTTATTGCGAGATTTTGCGGCAGCCGGCGGTGATGCCGTGGAAGTCGTTTGTGCAGCGCACCATCCACCGGAATGGGCCGAATTTGGCGCACTGGCTCGCAAATTCGACCTGCTCGCTTCAATCGGAAGCGACTTTCATTCACCGATGGAGAGCCGGGTCAAATTTGGCGACCTGCCACGCTTGTCGCCCAACCTTAAAGCCGTCTGGCACGATTGGCCCGAAGCGGAGTGTTTGCATGCCTAACCGTCGAAGCGTCTTTTTTGTGTCCGACCGGACCGGCATTACGGCCGAAGCATTGGGCAACTCGCTGTTGACCCAATTCGACGGTTTTGAATTTCGCAAGACCACCATCCCGTTTGTTGATTCTGAAGAGGCGGCCGATCGTGCGATTGGACTGATCAACGCCTGCACCGCCGACGATGGCAAGCGTGCGATTGTCATCAGCTCCATCGTCGATGAGCGCCTCTCGGAACGTATCCGTACCTGTGACGCGCTGGTGCTCGACTTTTTCCAGATCTTCATCGCGCCGCTGGAGCTTGAACTGGGCGCCAAAAGCTCCCACGCCGCCGGCCGCTCGCATGGACTGCGCAACTCACAGGAATACTTCACGCGGATTGAAGCGATCAATTTCACGCTGGCTCATGACGACGGTCAGAGCACCAAGCAGCTTGATCGGGCACAGGTCATTCTGGTCGGCGTTTCACGCTGCGGGAAGACGCCGACCTCGCTTTATCTTGGCATGCAATGCGGTATCCGCTGCGCCAATTTTCCGCTCACGCCGGACGATTTCGAGCGTGGCGCGCTACCTGACTCCATCGTCAAATACCGTGACAAACTTTTTGGGTTGACGATTGCTCCGGACCGGCTGCATGTCATCCGGGAAGAACGCAAGCCCAACTCGACCTACTCAAGCATCAAGCAATGCCGGTACGAGGTCAGCGCCGCCGAGCGAATGATGGAACAGGCGCGAATCCCTGTCCTCAATACGTCGACCAAGTCGATTGAAGAGCTTGCCACGACAATCCTGCACGAACGCAAGCTGGATCGCCACATTTTCTAGGGCGTGTTAACCCTAGGAACTCGCGGCAGCGATTGACAGTTGCACGGGCGACGCCCCGGAAGCGTCGGCGGGATCGAACACTTCTTTTTCCTTGCGGGAAAACTCAACGGTAACGCGCAGCCCGGCCACACCCGGCTGCGCATTCCGCCGGTTTCGGAGAGTCAACCGGGCGCCGACAGCGCTGCAAATGTCGCGGCAGATGACAAGCCCGAGGCCGCTGCCCGTATTGGGATCCCCCGAGGAAAACGGCTCAAAAAGTTTCGCCTCACGTTCGCGATCCAGACCCGGTCCGGTGTCCCAGACCGACATCAGCACGGTACGGCCTGCGAGCACAATATCAATGCCCAGCGCCGAACCGTATGGCGTATGCCGGATTGCATTGCTCAGGAGGTTGCGGAACAACTCGCGAATCAACCACTCGTGGCCATTGACGAC
>CAYMSY010000128.1:0-6412 GCA_964393195.1 uncultured Alcaligenaceae bacterium
ACCTGCTTCTGTACGGCGAACTTGATCTCCTGCCGTGCCGCCGGCGTTTTCAGCACCTGCTGCAGACGAATCGAATCGAACGGAAGCGTGAACAGCGCCACCGAGATCAGCACGATCAGCCCGCCGAGGATCAGGCGCCACCACGGCGTACTGCCGAAACCTTTCCACAGGCGCTGGCTGAGCGGCGGCAACGGTTGTAGCGGCTGCAGCGGCGTCAGCGGCTCCGGGGCTGACGTACCGGGCGCCGGGCTCTGATCGCTGGGGGGCATTGCTGGGCTGGAATTCATCGGACGGTCCGGTCAGATCACTATTTGCAGCGGAGTTTGCCTGCTTGTTTGCGCATTTGCGCGCCCGCTGCGACGAAGCGGAGGCGCAGCGGACCGATTGCGGGGCCGTTGGCGGGAAAACTGCGGGTCAAGAAACGAGAAATCGGGCATACAGCTTTTTATCAAAACACCCATTCAATAAGGGCTTATCAGCAAAAAAAGCATGAAGTCGACTTGTAGTCATTTTTTCACCTGAGCCCTGCTCAATATGGGCTCACGCAGAAAGCTGATAGTCTTATCAGACTCGCACCAAGAGCTGGCACGGCCACCGGTGACAATGGCGCCGCGCACCAACCCCGGCCCAGGCGCACCCCATCGCGGAAAGGAACATGATGACTGAACGAACAGGCGGCTGTCTTTGTGGTCGGCTACGGTATCGCCTCATGGCGGAACCCGTCGTTTCGCGAATCTGCTGGTGTCGCGACTGCCAGCACATTTCCTCGAATGGCACGGTCAACGCGATCTTTCCGACCTCGGCCATTGAAATCACGGGGGACACGAGCGAATACACCAGCACCTCGGACAGCGGCAATCAGGTGCGTCGCCGCTTCTGCCCGAGCTGCGGCAGTCATCTGTTTGCAGATTCGACGGGGCGTGCGGGTCTGACCGTCGTTCGCGTCGGTACGCTCGACGATCCCTCATCGGTGCGCCCGACGGTCAACATCTGGAGCGCGAACGCACCGGTCTGGGCTTGCCTCGATCCGGGCCTGGAACGCGCCGAGCGCCAACCGGCGCCACTGAAACCACCGGCAAGTTGAAATTGCTGCGGGTGTCCGGCACGCCGGGTCCGCTCCTGCTTTCGGTTCTGCCCCTGACCGTCAGGTCCTACACTACCGCACTGCTGTCGATCAGGGGCACGCCGTCATGCATCCGGACACCACGAAATACAACCAGTCGTTAGCTGCATCGGATCAGGCGATTTGCGATCTGCTGGCCGCCGAGATTGATCGCGGTCTGCCTGAGGCCGAAAACAAGGTCTGGCACGCACATCCGGTGTGGTTTCTAGATGGCAATCCTGTCGCCGGATACAGCAAACTCAAAAATTGTGTACGCCTGCTGTTCTGGAGCGGGCAGTCGTTCGAAGAAACCGGATTGACCGCTGAAGGCGGCTTCAAGGCGGCCGAAGCCCGTTACGTTGCGGCCGACGAGGTCAACACACAGGACCTGACACGCTGGCTGGGCAAGGCCCGCGACATTCAGTGGGACTACAAGAACATCGTGCGCCGCAAGGGGCGACTGGAACGATTGAAGTGAGGCTGCGGCGCCCGCCGGGGCTGGTTTGACTGGCGGGCAATGAGCTCAGTCGCTACTTCTTGCCCGGCTCCGGAGAAAACAGCTCGAACTTGTTCGGCTTGCCTTTCCACTCGTCGGCATCCGCCGGAGCGGCCTTTTTGCGCGAAATGTTGGGCCATTGCACGGCGTATTCGGCGTTCAGCTTGATCCACTTTTCCGCAATGTCGGAATCCGGCTTGATCGCATCGGCCGGGCATTCCGGCTCGCAAACGCCGCAGTCGATGCACTCATCCGGGTGGATGACGAGCATGTTCTCGCCTTCGTAAAAGCAGTCGACGGGGCAGACATCCACACAGTCGGTGTACTTGCACTTGATGCACTGGTCGTTTACGGCGTAGGTCATGGGGCTTGAATTCCGGACGAGAGAGAGGTTGCGTCGGGGCGCAAGCCTCTATTTTGCCGCAAGTGGAATTTGTCCATATGCGCCGTATGGCCTAAACAAATCCCTCCAGCAAGTCCACCGGATCGCCATACGCAGCCGCAGCGCGCACCACCTCGGGGTCGCGCAGCGCGGTCAGGAAACCGGCATCAATGACCAGGTTATCGCCCGCCGTGACGGTGGTGTCGAATGTCACGAGATCCTGATGCACGGGCGGCTCTTCCCAGTTCGGCATGATCTTGCGGATGAAATCGCTGGGTTTCGCGAGGTCAATGCCGAAATGCAGCGCACCGGGCGAGTTGGAGCCTGCCGGATAAATCGTGTAGCGCGGCGCCTTCGGGTTGAAGCCGCAGCCGCCGCCTTCGATCAATTTGCCCCCGATCAACATTTCGCGCAATATTTTTGCGTCCTCCGAATCGCCGTGCACCGCCGTGACGAATTTGTCCCTGAACTCAACGGCAATCTTCTCGGCGAATGGCGCGGCAAAGCCAATCGCCCATTGCGGATAGAGCACACCGTTGATCGGCAACACCGAGTTGGTATCGTTCTTCATCGCCGTGCTGTCCCAGAAATTCGGGCCATGCGTGGGTAGATAGTGGACGTAACAGCCGGGCTCGCTCGCGGTCATCATGCCGCGCCAGCGATTGCCCGCAAACATCGCATCGCGCATCGTGGCGGTGTACGGAATCGTGAGGTCGCTGCCGCGTGCATCAGAAAAGCGCAGCCTGAAATCCTGCCCTTTCGGAAACTTGCGCTCCGTCGCGCGAATGATTTCACCGACCAGCTCAATCGGAAACCTCGCTTGCGGCGTATGCAGCAGGTCGAGATCACGGAAGTAGGTGATCTTCACCCAGCGCTGGCCGGCCTTGCGCATCGCGACGTTGAACGGGTCTTCAATCGAACAAAACCACGTCGAAACGACAAAGGTCGCGGCCTGAATCAATGGCTTCACTTCGTCCGGCACACCGGGCAGCGTCGTACTTGGTGCCATGAATGCGGAAAGTGTTGCGCCACGCGCTTTCGCAAGGCCTCCGATGGCGTCGACCACCCGCGGGTCGAGCAGCGGATCGGTCAGCATCAGCACGCGATCACCCGCGCGAATCGCGAAGGTACGCGCAAAATTGTCGAGCGCCTGAAAGTAGTCTTTGGTCGCCGTAATCGCAGCATTCAGCGGCGGCGGCGTGCCGATGTAGTTCGCGCTCATCGTCAATCCACTTTCGCGCCGGAGTCTTTCACCAGCCGCGCCCAGATCGGCAGTTCGCGCGTAATGTGCGCAAGCTGCGCCTCCGGCGTGCTGTAGATCGCGACGGCGCCTCGTGCGCTCAGGCGATCGGCAACAGCCGGTTCAGCCAGCGCCTGCTTCATCGCGGCGTTCAGTCTGTCGATGACGGCGCGCGGCGTGCCGGCCGGTGCATAAATGCCGTCGCTCGCCGTAATCTCAAACCCGGTGAGGCCCGCTTCTTCCATCGTCGGCAAATCGGCGAACGACGGCACGCGAGTCGTGCTCGTCACCGCAATCGCCTTGAGTTTGCCCGCTTTCACCTGCGCCGAGAGATTCGCCGTGAGGTCAATCATCATCTGCACTTCACCGCCCAGCAAGCCCGTGATCGCCGGGCCACCGCCTTTGTACGGAATGTGCTGAATGTCCACGCCCGCCATGCGCTTGAACATTTCGCCCGCCATGTGTGACGTCGTGCCATTACCCGCCGATGCGAACGACACTTTGTTGGGGTTGGCTTTGAGGTAGGCGAGCAGTTCCCGGAGGTTGTTCGCGGGCACGCCCGGGACAACGACCAGCATCGCCGGGATGTAGCTCATGCGCGAAACCGGCGCGAAATCCCGGATCGGGTCGAACCCGGTTTTCGCGTACAGCGCCTGATTGATGCCATGCGTGCCGTTGGTGCCATAGAGCAGCGTGTAGCCATCTGCTGGCGCACGAGCGACCGCCTCGGAACCTACATTACCGCCGGCGCCCGGTCGGTTCTCGATCACGAAGGATTGGCCGAGAATTTCGCCCACGCGCGGCATCACGCTGCGCGCCAGATTGTCGGCGCCACCGCCGGGCGGGAACGGCACCACGAGTTTGATTGGCTTGTCCGGGTAAGACTGGGCGAACGCCATCGCTCCCGTCAACGCGGCCACCGCCGCCGCCATTCGCGACAAGCGCGATAACCACTGAAATTTCACGAAATGATCCCCTTGCGCGAGCGTCGGCCCATGACATCGGGCGCCGTTTCCGCTCGTCAACTGCGAGCCGCAGAATAGCGCGTCTCGTGCGTTCGGCGACGTGCCCGGTTCACTCTTCCGTCCGGATTACCGGGGGCGAAATTTGCTGCTGATTTCCTGTCAACTTTTCGAATAAATGGCGTCTGAATGCGGCATACATCCACAAAATTGCTATTGTCGACTTAAAGCAATAAGCACGGCCATGCCCTTTGCAATGGTCGTTTCAGCAAAAAGCTGTTAGTCCGCCAGATGCCCCGCACGCATCGCAGGATCGGCCTCCAGCGCCGCGAAGCTGCCGGCAAACTTGACCACGCCGCGCTCGATGACCACCGCCTGATCCGCAACGGCGCGCGCAAAGCCGAGGTTCTGTTCCGACAGCACGACGCAGAGCCCTTCGCGCTTCAATTCCTGCACACTTTCGGCAATGCGCTCGACCACAATCGGCGCCAGCCCTTCCGACGGCTCGTCAAGCAGGATCGCCTTCGGGTTGCCCATCAGCGTGCGCGCGATGGTCAGCATCTGCTGCTCACCGCCCGACATCTGACCGCCGGGACGATCCAGCATTTCGCCGAGCTTCGGGAACAGTTCACACACGCGGGCAATGCTCCAGCGCGGCGCGTCCGTCACCTGCGCGCGCGAGGGCTGACGGCCGACTTCAAGATTTTCAGCCACTGTGAGATCGGCAAAGATGCGCCGCTCTTCCGGCACATAACCAAGGCCGCGTCGGGCAATCTCGTGCGGCGTGAGGCCGGTGATGGTCGCGCCGGCAAAACGCACCTCGCCCGTCACCCCGGACATCAGCCCCATGATCGCGCGCATCGTCGTTGATTTCCCGGCGCCGTTGCGTCCGACAAGTACCAGCACTTCGCCGGCTTTCGCCGCAAAACTCACATCGAACAGCAACTGCGCGCGGCCCTGAAGCGCGTTGAGACGCTTGACCTCAAGCATGTGGCACCTCGTCTGCACGAGCGGCCTTGACGCCCCCGAGATACACCTCGCGCACTTCTGCATTGTCACGAATTTCGGCCGGTGCGCCATTGGCAATGATGCGGCCGCGATTCATGACGATGATGCGATCGGCGAACGTGAACACCACGTCCATGTCATGCTCGGTAAACAGCAACGCGACCGAACGCGTACGACACACGTTGACCGCCAGTTTCATCAAGGCTTCGCGCTCGGTCGCCGACATGCCGGCCGTCGGCTCGTCCATGAGCATCAGACGCGGCTCGTTGGCCAGCGCGATGGCGAGCTCGAGCCGTTTCAGGTCACCATAGGCCAGTTCCGACGCAAGGCGCTCGCCCTGCTCCGCGAGACCGACGTCGGCCAGCAGCGAACAGGCTTGCGTTGCGTACTGGCGGCTCGCCCACGACAACACAGATGTCGCGCCTTTTGCATGGCTGATCAGCGCCATCTGCACGTTTTCACGCACGGTCATCGAGCCGAATGTCGCCGAAATCTGGAAGGTACGTGCCACGCCCTTGCGGAACAGCGCTTCGGGCTGCATGCCCGTGATGTCGTCGCCATAGAGCGTGACGCGACCTTCATCGGGGGTGAGTTGCCCGTTGACCAGGTTGAAACTCGTCGTCTTGCCCGCGCCATTGGGACCAATCAGTGCAACGGATTCACCCGCTGCGACCGAGAAATCAATGCCACGCACGGCGGTGACACCACCGAAGGTCTTCTTCAGGCCCTTCACGTCCAGCGCGATGGTCATGGCCCGCTCCTGCCCGCAACAAGCGCGCGTACGCGTGGCACCACCGTCCCCACAATCCCGCGCGGAAACAGCAGCACCAGCAGCAGAATGATCGCGCCCAGCGCGGCTCGCCAATATTCAGTCGAGCGCGCCAGCGTGTCCTGCAACCAGGTGAACGCAGCCGCGCCCACAATCGGGCCGGTGAGCGTATTGATGCCACCCAGCAGCACCATCACCAGCGCATCCACCGAACGCGGAATGCCCAGCACTTCCGGCGAAATGCTGCCTTTGGAAAACGCGTACAGTGCGCCGGCCACGCCCGCCAGCGCGCCCGCAATGACGAAAGCAGCCCACTGCAAACGGCGTGGCGATAGCCCGATCGAACGCGCCTTCACCGGCGCATCTCGCGCCGCACGCAGGCCGTAGCCGAACGGTGTATGCACGAGCCAACTGCACGCGAGCAAACCTGCGCCCGCGACGGCAAGCACCATC
>CAYMSY010000128.1:6422-8010 GCA_964393195.1 uncultured Alcaligenaceae bacterium
GATCCGCCAGCCATTCGGGTGGCCAGATGCCGACGAGCCCATTGCTGCCACCGGTCACCGCATCCCACTGAAAAATGATCGACCAGGTGATCTGCGCAAACGCGAGCGTCAGCATCGCCATATAGGTGCCACTTAGGCGCACGCTAAACCAGCCGAACAACAACGCGGCCATAGCAGCCAGCGCAACACCCGCCAGCAACGCCGCAGCAAAACCATATCCTGCCGCCGCTGCAAGCGCTGCCCCGTACGCGCCCAGGCCAAAGTACGCTGCATGTCCAAACGAACCCAGTCCGCCCGGTCCGATGATCAGCGCCAGGCTCGCCGCGAACAGCGCAAAGACAATGATGTCGATGGCCAGCACCAGCGAATATTCGCCGACCAGCGCGGGAAGCAATACGAGCGCAGCAATGCCGACCGCGAGCGCAATCCACGTGCTGCGCCCCGGCGGTGCGATGGCCAACTGCGCAAGCGCAGCCTCGCGCGACGGAGCAGCATGCGAGAGCGCGCGCCCGAACAAACCGTGCGGCTTGAACACCAGCACCAGCGCCATCACGATGAACTCCGCCACCAGCGTGAGTTTGCTGAACTCAAACGCCGCGCCAAACAGCGTCACCTCACCGAGCCCAATGCACCAGGCCTTCACCAGCGAGATGATGATCGCTGCGACAAAGGCACCGGACAAACTTCCCAAGCCACCCACCACCACCACCACGAACACATCCGCGATGATCGTCAGATCCATCGCGAGATTCGCCGGCTCACGCGGCAGTTGCAACGCGCCACCAATGCCCGCGAGAAAACTGCCGAGCGCGAACACGGCGGTGAACAAAAGCTTCTGGTTCACGCCCAGCGCATCGGTCATCTCGCGGTCCTGCGTTGCCGCACGCAACAGCAAACCGAACCGCGTCTTTTTAAGCAAGGCAGTGAGAGCAACAAGCATCGCCACGCCGAGCACGATCAACAGCAAATCGTAAGTTGGAAACGCGTTGCCAAAAATATCCGCCGCGCCGGTGAGCCCCGGCGCCCGCGGCCCCAGCAAATCCTCCGGCCCCCAGATCGCCAGCGCCGCATCCTTGATGATGAGCACCAAGCCAAACGTCGCAATCAGTTGCAGCAATTCCGGTGCATCGTAAATGCGGCGCAGGATCAGAAACTCCGCTACCAGGCCCACCACCGCCACCACCAAGCCCGCCACCAGCACGCCGCCCCAGAAGCCAACTGCACCGCCCACCGCCGTCGCCACGCTGTACGCCACATAAACGCCCAGCATGTAGAACGAGCCATGCGCAAAGTTGACGATGCGGGTGACGCCGAAGATGAGGGAGAGGCCTACCGCGACGAGGAAAAGTGATGAGGCAGACGCGAGGCCGTTGAGCGTCTGGATGAGGAAGGAGGACAACATCCTCTAACAATAGCGGGTTCGGTCAGTCTGATCGCTCCGCGATTGGACGACGAGTATTCGAATGCGTAGGTTCAGGCATCGCAGGTTACAGAGCAATTTCTCGTGGCAGCAACGCGAAAACACCTCTACGGCAACCCAAATCTGTCTGCCTCCTTGAGAACGTATTCCACGCGCTCCTCCACCGAC
>CAYMSY010000129.1:0-7941 GCA_964393195.1 uncultured Alcaligenaceae bacterium
GAGAACCAGCCGCATCGCGCCGATCTGGCGAAGATGCTGGTACTGCGCAGCGCGCGCAAGCGCGGGCTGGGCGAGGCGCTCATGCGCGCGGCTGAGCAGGTCGCGCGCGATGCGGGCAAGACCCTGCTGGTGCTCGACACTGCGAGCGCAGACGCCGAACGGCTTTACGAACGCTGCGGCTGGACGTGTTGTGGCGTGGTGCCTAACTATGCGCTGCTGCCGCAGGGCGGTTATTGCGACACCACGTACTTCTATCGCGAGCTGGACTGACGGTTGACGCACGCCAGCGAGACGTTGCCTAGGGCAGTGGCATCGCGCAGTGATCGCGCAGCCAGCCGCGAATCTCCGGCCAGGTCTTGCGTAGTGCATATGGCTCAAAGCTGACGCCATTGATGACGGCGTTACCCGTGAAGCCCAGCGCGACGCGCGTTGCCATCAACGTGTCGGTCGTCGCGAGCACCTTGCCGTCGCCGTCGATGTCGAGCGAGCAGTTGCTGAACTCGACCGGTGGCGCCGGAAAACGATAAACGCAGAAGTCCCACTGCGTGCTGGCACCGTAACAGCGGCCCACGGCCACTGGCTTGTGGTCAATCTGCAACGCCACGCCGCGCAGCGGCTGGCAGTTGTTCACGATGTAGGCAGTCTGGCGCGCGCCCGAGCTGCCGGTGCGGGCTGCGATGCCGTAGCAGATGCCGCCGGTTGGATTGCCCCAGCCGGCATACATGCTGCTGCCATCGGGTAACAGCGCGATGGATCCGGCGTTCCCTTCCGACACACTTGAGTCCGCGACCAGACGCTTGCCAGAGCTGCCGAAGGCCGGGTCGAGGCCACTGTCGTCGGCCTCGAATCGTGCCAGGCACGCGCGCATGTTGCATTCGCCGCTCACGAGCACACGGCCGCTGGTCTGGATAGCGACGCCGAACGCGCGATCATGGCCGGGTTCGAAATCGAGCGTCTGCCACGCACCCGCTGTACCAGCCGGCGTCAGTCGCAGGATCAACATGCGGTCGTCGCCGCCGGTCTCGCCGTAGCCGACGACATAGATCATGCCGTCCGAACGCAGTGCTGACGCGGTGACGTACTTGTGGTTGCTGCCGAACCCGCTGTAGGGCGTGATCGCCTTGCCGGTCGTGTTGAAGCTTAAGTCGAGCGTCCCGTTGGCCAGCAGCTTGACGTGGCAGAAGCTGTTTAAAAGGCTTGGCAGTTCGGCGCAGTGGCCACTGACGACGATGCCGCCATCGGGCAGCACGACGATCGCGCGTGCGCCGTCGTAGCCTGGGCTCATGTTCAGCGCATCGACCCAACCGTTGTCGCCGAACGTGGCGTCGGGCAGCCCGTTCGCAGTCAGCCGCACGACGCAGAAACCGATCGTGAGCCCGTTCACGACGCGGCAGTCGCCCGCCATCACAATCTTGCCGTCAGGCTGGACCGCGGTCGCGAACGCCCGGTCGTCGCCAAGCCGGTTGAACAGCGATTTGCCGGGCGTCGCCGCAGGGCCAAAGCTCGCGTCCAGCGTACCGTTGGACAGATAGCGCGCCACGCAGAACTGCTTGCCGCAACTGCCGCCAACGACGATCTTGCCATCAGGCAGCACGTGTACCGCGTGCGGAATGTCGTCGACCGCGCCTACGGACATCGCCGTCTGCGTTGTGCCGCCGGTGCCGAAGGTGGTGTCATACGGCTGCGCATGAGCTTGTAACGTACAGATCACCAGCGCGGTGAAGGCGGTGATCAGCGCGGCCAGAGTGAACGGTTTCTTCATGACTCGTCCTTTGAGAAATGATGCGTAGTCGGGGTATCGGCTATCCACTTTTGATGCACCTTTGGCGCACCGTCAACGCACCCGGAGCGCCGACGATGCTGTGCGACGCGAAACATCGTACCTGTACCAGAGCAAGACGGTTTGACGGCATCAAACACGTCAACGCCGGGCCAGTTAGTCAGCAACGGTCATGTAAACGGAAAATCCGTTCGAAGTGGATCATTGCGGCACACCAGCCACTGAACGTCATCAGCTTTTTGGTGAAATGCCCTTTCAGTAAGGGCTCAACAGCGATAATCGGCTAAAGTCGAGAAATTGCTTTTTGCCTTGCTAGCCCATATATAGCGGTCATTTCAGCGAAGAGCCATAGACAAAAACACCCGGAAACCCGGGCGTTTTTGACGGTTTGCGCTGCCTCGTGCGTGGCGCGTCGTGTCTAGCGCGCGTACTGGTGTCCGCGAGTTCCGATGCGCACATCGCCCGCAGGCAAGCCAGTGACCGGACCCGCTCCCGTCAGCGAGGTGGTGGCGCTGATGCTGCTGCCCGAAGCCGCGGTGTCAAAACCATAGGTGCCCTGCCACACCGCCCAGCTCATGTCGTTGCCGCTGCACTCGCTGTCCTTGAAGGCGAGTGAGTTGGTCGTCTCAATCAGGTTGGCGCGGGCGTTGAACGCAGTGTTGAGGTTGCTGGGCCGGGCCGTGCAGGAAATGCCGCTGTAGGCGGTCGAGGTACGACTGCTAAGAATGTTGTTCGACACGCGGCTGCCGAAGCTCGTCGAGTTGAACGGCCCCCAGGCGGAAATCACCACGCTCTCGTTGACGACGGTGTTGTGATGAATGTCGTGGTTACGCATGTAGCAACCGAGCTCGTTGAAGCATTGTCCACCGAGCATGATGCCGCCGTTGATGAGCAGGTTGTGATGAATGTGCACATCCGCCGAGTTGCTTTGCGCGGAGATGCGGATGCCGTAGCCGTTGCGGTTGGCATTGGAGAACTCGACGTAGTTTTCGCGATAGACGTTGTTCTGCGAGTTGTCCTTGTCGTGAATGCCGCCGGTGGCGATGTCGCCCAAACGAATCTGGTTGTTCTCGAAAATCGTTTGCCCCGCGTCGAAGAGCGTCGCCGAATAGCCGGGGCCGACATAGGTGCCAAAGTCGCTGTCCTGAACGAGAAACTTGTGTCGCCACTCAGGAGCGCCGTCGCCCCAGCCATGAATAAAGCCGGGGTTCTCGCCGTTGTTGATGCTTATGCCCCAGAGGAAGCGCGCGTTGCGCACGATGACGCCGGCAAGGCTCGGATCGCTGACGATGCCCCATTGCTGCACGTTGGTGATGTCGAAGCCTTCGAGGCGAACCGAAGGCGCGCTGGATATGCCAACGCCAATGTCACCGGTGCGATTGAGATCGAGCGTCACCACTTCGTCGGGGAAGGCAATCAGCTGCTTCGCGCGTGAATCGTTAAGCCGGATCCCGCCTGCGAGATAGGTCCCGCGACGCAGGAAGATGACATCGGTCGGTTGCGATTGCGTGAGCGCGAAGGTGAGTGTCTTGAATGGTGCGCCCAACTGACCACGGCCCACGCTGTCGACGCCGTTCGGCGCAACAAAGTGGAAGCCGCTGACGCCCACGTTGATGGTGAATCTCTGCGTCAGTGTTTTTTGCGTCGCGCCGCTGTCGCGGATTTCCATCGTGAGCACATGCGTGCCCTGCGTCTGCGGCGTGAAGCGCACGGTGCCGCGACGGAAGTCGAGCGAGATGCCGGACGAGCTGGCCGCCTGGCCGTTCACGGTGTAACCCGTCAGCCGGTATTCGTACGGAAAGATGCCACCGACGACCCCGGGCCGGCTTTCGTACGGCATGCTCGCGTACGCCTTCTCGCGCAAGCCGAACGACACGCTGAGCGGGTTGTTGGGTACGGTGTCGGGGATCGTCAGTTTCGCTGCGGTTTGATGCACACAGACCATGAAAATCGGACGGTTGTCGGTGGGCACCGTGTCTGGCGAACTCAGCGTGGGCGCGCAGATTTGCCCGGCGGGTTGTGCCAGGATGCGCAGATCAACGACGCTGCCCGCCGTGCCCTGCAACGGAAAACTGTACGGGTCGTTGAACGTCGCGGTGATGGTGTTCGAGCCGTGCGCCATCTGCAGCGAATTGCCGAGCGCGAGGTCTTGCACGCGCACATTGAGCGCAAGGCAGCCGGCGTCGAGGAATTGCCGGATCGCGGTTGTGTTACTGCGTGAGCCACCGGCGCGCAACGCGACGTTGCTCGCGGTGACCGGCGGCAGACCGGCGAGTACGCGCGTGATGATGGATGCGTCGATTTCGTCGACGTGACCGTTACCATCGAGATCGAGGCGATCACGGTTGGTTTGAATGAAGGCTTCAACCGATTCCGCCGTTGCGCCGGTGGAGGCAACGAGCGCGGCCCCGCGCAGCCCGCGTGCGAAGCGCATGATGAGCAGGCCATCCTGCGTTGCCTGCGCGCTCGCGACACCGCGCACGTTGAATGGACAGGCGCTGACCTGCGCCTGTGCGGTCGCGCTCATGAGAACGGCAAACAGCAGGGACAGCAACGCCGCGATTGTTTTGCCGGGAAACGAGGACAACGAGGGCAAACGGACATCGGAGTGAACACAGGGACAAAGCAGGGGCATAAGCCGATCCATCAGCAAAAAATGACGCAGTGGGGAGGTATCCGGCTATGCACGCGCTCGTCGTCGGCAAGACGTCGCAATGTCAGCCGCGCAAGCTCGATGAACCAGATATGACGAGAGCATAATGGAACGCATGGAGTCCGCTGTTTTTGTTCGTGTCGTCTGCTCCGGGGCGAAACGCGAAATGCGGTTGGACAGCGGTAGATTCTGGCGTACAGCATTTTGCTGGAACGCCCATCCATAAAGGGCTCAAGGTGCAATATGATCATAAGTCGACTTTAGTCGATTTCTACTTGTATGCCCTGTGCGAAAGCCATTTCAAGTAAAAGCTGAATACCCTGAATGAACCTGCAACCGGTGCCAATGATGCCTCACGTCGTGGCAAATGCAACACCGGCGCGTGCGCCGCAATCGCGACACCCGACGCTTGATGCGCGTCAACGGCGCGCCGTTTGATCGAACGCAGAATTGTCTGAAATGTCTTCGCAGCTGTCGCCACATTGGCGCTGGCCACGCGTGAGACAGGCCATCCGCCCGGTCAGATCATGTCTTCATCCCCTGCTTCATTCACTCTGCTTCGTCACTTTTCGCCAATCAGCCGCTACTGGCTGACGGCCCTGCTCTGGCTCAGCGCGCTGTGTTGCGTCGGCCCGCTTGCTGCACAACCGGCCGGATGGCTGCACAGTGCAAACCTGCGGATCAGTCCGGCAACCACGGTCGCCGACTATCAGGTTCGGCTGGAACTTAGCCCGTCCACGTTCGACTATGCAAAGGCGAATGGCGATGGCAGCGACCTGCGAGTCTACGCAGGAGGCAGCGCACTGTCGTACTGGATCGAGAGCTGGAATCCGGCGGGTGTCTCGACGCTATGGGTGAAAGTACCCACCGTGGGTACCACCGCGTTGCAGCTTTACTACGGCAACCCGGTAGCCGGCGCCGTCAGCAATGGCGTGGCAACCTTCGATCTGTTCGACGACTTTGAATCGCTGGCGGCGTGGACGCCGCGCACGCAGGCCACCGGCACCGCCGTGCAAACCACGGTGGACGGGCGCAGCGTTGCGCAACTCCACTCGCCCGATCTATACAACGGCATCGCGCTGACGCGGCCGTTCGCGGCCACCGCGGCGGCGGGCCACGTGCTGGAAACGCGGGCGCGTCGGGCAGCGGGCGGCGTCGACGGCATCCTCGTCGCGTTCACCGACAACAGCCTGAACGCCACCTATTCCGACCTGCCCGACAACGGCTACATCGCCTATCTGTTCCGTCATGGCAACAGCGCGTCCGGCCTGATCCAGATGTTCAACAACGGCGCCAGCGGCAACGAATGGTCGGTGCCGGACAGCGGCGCCGTGGACCAATGGTACGTCGGTGGCTTGCGCTGGTCCGCAGACACCCTGGCCGCCACGCGCGACCGCCAGACCGTGATCACCGCACAGTCGCCGGTGTTCGCCGCACTCACCCATGTCCATATCTCAACGCTCGCCTCCACCTGGAACTTCGACTGGGTGCTCGTGCGCAAGCACGCCGCGGTCGACAGCGTCGCCACCGTGGTGACGCCGCTGATCTACACCGCCAGCCACCTGGCCAACAGTGTGACCGTGCACGCTCGCCTGGCTGACGGCAATACCGCGCCGGTGAAAACCTACGGTGGGGCCAGCACCGGCATCGCGACGCCCGCCTGCGCATTCGTCGCCGGCGATGAACTGTTTGTCAGCAATCACCACGCAAACACGATCACCGTGCACGACGTCAACGCCGCCGGCGACGTGGCGCCGAAGCGCAGCATCGGCGGCAACCTGTCGAACCCTGCACACTGCTGGGTCGATGGCGGCGAGCTTTACGTGGCCAACGCCAATGGCGGGAGCGTACAGGTCTACAACACGAGCGACAACGGCGCAGCAGTGCCCAAACGTGCGTTGAGCGTGCAGGCTCGCGGGCTCGCCATCTACGGCGACGAATTGATCCTGCCGCTGGATCCCTACGTCACTGCTGGCAACGCCATCTACATTTACCCCAAGACCGCCAAAGACCCGGCCACGCCGTCACGCACCATCACCGGCAGCAACACCCAGCTCGCCGGCCTGATCGGCGTGCATGCCTCCAACGGCGAGCTGTTCGCGCTGACCAGCGGCGCCGTGCGCGTGTTCAACGTCGGCGATAACGGCAACGTAGCGCCGAAACGCTCGATCATCGGCGCACAGACAGGGTTCGACTTTCCGGTGGCGGTGTGGGTTGTCGGCGCCGAGCTGTTCGTCGCCGACGCCAATGGCAATCGCATCAGCGTGTTCAACCGTGATGACAACGGCGACGTCGCACCGAAGCGCATCATCAGTGGCGCAGCGACCGGCCTCAACTATCCGTACCACGTGACGGCGGATGCCGGACTCATGCCGCTGGCAACATGGGAGGCCGAAGGCAACGCGCTTGACAGCACGGGCGCTCATCACGGAACGGCCAGCGGCGGCGTGACCTACACCGCTGGCGTCGTGGGGCAGGCGTTCCGCCTCAATGGCAGCACTGGCCTGATGACCGTTCCCGCGTTCGACATGGGTAGCAACTGGAGCGTTGAAGGCTGGATTCGTCCGGACAGTTGCAGCGACAACTCGCATTGCCCGCTGCTGGCGCGCAGCGCCGGCAATCAGGATGGCCTGTTCATCGGTTACTCGGGGCCGAGCCACTACGCGGCCGGGCAATTCCTGTTCGACATCGGCGGCGGTGGCGCGTGGCAAATGCTCCTGACCTCGGGCGGCAAGTACGCTGCCACGGCCTGGCACCACGTCGTCGCCACCCGCAGCGGCGACACCTACACGCTGTTCGTCGATGGCGACCAGCGCGCGCAGCAGGTGGTGCCGGGTGCATCAACGGCGTATCAAGCGCGCGACCTGCAGCTGGGCTACTGGAACTACAGCGTTGGCCAGAGCTATGTGAACGGCGCCATCGACCAGACCAGCATCTTCGACACAGCCCTGGCACCGTCCGAGGTACGCAATCGTTACCTGCGAGTGGCGTCGGCCTGCAACAACCTGCTGTCCGGTGTCGTCAGCTGGTGGACCGGCGACGGCAATGCGCAGGATACCCTGGGTCTCAATCACGGCACCGCCGTCGGTGGTGTCGGCTATGCGCCAGGCAAATTTGGCCAGAGCTTCAACATGGACGGCAGCACCGGGTTCGTGCAGGTTTCAACCCCCGGCAGTCTGCCGGTGGGGGCCGCACCGCGCACCATGATGCTGTGGTTCAAGACGCCGACAAACTTCTACAGCACCACCGAATGGGCAATGATTCAGTACGGCGGCGGCAACGGCACCGGCAGCATCTTCGGACTCATCACATCAATGAACGCGCCGGGCAAGCTGTACTTTTTTGGTTACGACAACGACCTCGCGGGCGCGACCACACTGCAACCTGACACCTGGTATCACGCAGCAGTCAGCTACGACGGCGCAACCGTTCGGCTGTATCTCAACGGCCAGCTCGACGGACAGGCAGCATATGCTCTCAACACGCAATACACCAGCGATGGGCTCAC
>CAYMSY010000130.1:0-7933 GCA_964393195.1 uncultured Alcaligenaceae bacterium
TACCCCTGCGGCACGCCGCTGGCTACGCCGAAGGGCAGCGAGTTCATGGTCAAGGGCAACATGGCCAAGGCGCAGGAACTGCTCAAAGCGTCGGGCTATGACGGCAAGCCGATCGTGGTGATGCGTCCGACCGACCTGCAGTCGATTCACAAACTGCCGCTGGTGGCGACGCAACTGCTGCGTCAGGCCGGTTTCAAGGTTGACCTGATCACGATGGACTGGGGATCACTGGTGGCGCGCCGCTCAAAGAAGGATCCAGCGGATCAGGGCGGCTGGAACATCTTCCTGACGGCATGGGTGGGCGCCGACATCATGAACCCGTTGACCAGTGCGCCACTAGGCGGCAATGGTGAAAAAGGCTGGGCCGGCTGGGCGACGGATGCGGAGCTTGAAAAATTGCGCGATCAGTACGCCCGCGCCGGTACCGATGCCGACAAGAAACGTCTGGCCGAAGCCGTGCAAATGCGGGCCACGGAGGTCGGCACGCACGCCATCCTCGGCGAATACAAAAATCCGGCTGCCGTTCGCAAGAACATTTCCGGCGTCCTGAAAACGGCGGGTTCCGCGTACTGGAACATCCAGAAAAACTAGACAGAAACCCTATCAACTTTTCCGTAAACGCCTTTCTGCACAGGGCATAGAGGCTCAAAACGGCAAAAGTCGATATTTTGTGATTTGTCCTTCCAGCCCCGCCGCAGCGGGGCTTTTCACATAAAGCTGATCATGGATTCACTGCTTTTCAAATCGGTTCGCGAGCTCTCGGGCCTGCTCACATCGCGGCAACTTTCGGCGCGCGAGCTGCTTGATGCAACGCTCGCCCAGATTGATCGTGTGAATCCGACCGTCAATGCCATCGTCACCCAAGACCGCGACGGCGCCTACGCCAATGCCGACGCGATCGATGACCGCCGCGCGCAGTGCCTGCCGACGTCGCCGCTTGCCGGCCTGCCGATCGCCATCAAGGACCTGGAGCCGGTGAAAGGCATGCGTACGACGATGGGTTCGCGCATCCTGAAAGACTGGGTGCCGGACTTTGATTCGTTGATGATCGAGCGCTTTCGCTCGCACGGGCTTACGATCCTCGGCAAGACCAATACGCCCGAGTTCGGTCTCGGCAGCCAGACCTTCAATGCCGTCTTCGGCGCCACGAAAAACCCGTGGGACGTCACAAAAACCTGCGGTGGATCCTCCGGTGGCGCGGCCGTCTCGGTGGCGACCGGCATGCTGCCGTTTGCCGACGGCTCTGACATGGGGGGCAGCCTGCGCAATCCCGCCAATTTCTGTGGTGCTGTCGGTCTGCGTCCGTCGCCGGGGCGTGTGCCGACTTATCCATCGCTCAATCTCTGGGGCACGCTCGGTGTGCTGGGGCCGATCGCACGGACCGCCGAAGATGCGGCGTGGTTGTTGTCGATTCAGGCGGGCGATGATCTGCGTACGGCGATCGGCCGTTGCGGCGATCCGACGATGTTTCGCGAACCGCTGGATCGTGACTTCAAGGGCGTACGTATCGCATGGAGCCCCACGCTGGGCGGCTTGCCGGTCGAAAAGGGGGTTCGCGATGCGCTCGAAAAATCGCTCAAACGCTTCGAGGCGATCGGTGCCGTGATCGAAGAAGCCGAGCCTGATCTCGGCATCGCTGACAACGCGTTCCAGGTGCAGCGCGCGTTGCATCTGGTCAACAGCCTTGGCGGACACTACCGAAACCACAAGGATTTGCTCAAGGACACCGCCGTCTGGAACGTCGAACAGGGCCTCAAGCTCACTGGCGAACAGATCGCCGAAGCGCAGATGCAACAATCGAAGTGCTTTGAGCGCATGCAGCGATTCCTGACACGATATGACTACTTCATCTGCCCGGTCAACCAGGTGCTGCCGTTCGATGTCGACACGCCGTACCCGATGGAAATCAACGGCACGCCGCTTGGCAACTATCTGGAGTGGATGAAGTCCGCCTGTCGCATCACGATGACATCACACCCCGCGGCCAGCGCACCGGTCGCCTTTGCCGACAACGGCCTGCCGGTCGGCATGCAGATCGTCGGACACTATGGCTCGGAGCTGGAAGTGCTGCAGCTGGTGCACGCGGTGCAACTCCCGGTGCAGCAACGATTGCCGGCGCTGCACTAGACGTCGACGATGCGGTGACATGAGGCGTTGTTCGTAGCGCCCCGCTTCATACATCTGTTTTTGGTGATGGCGATAACCATGCTGGTCAGCAGCGCGCTTTCCCGGTATCCTCAATACTAAGTCTTCTAAGATAGCGCCGATTCCTTGGCACCGACGCCGGAGCAGTTTCAGACTCATTATTTCCACGCTGATCGCGAGCAGTGGCGGTTTGCCATCGTGCTGTGGTCGGTCGGCGTGCTGATCTTTCTGATTATCGATTTCGCGCTGTACGGTACTGCGTCATCGGTGTATCCGCTGGCCTTGCCGCGACTGGTCATGATCCTCGGGTCGATGCTGCTGTGGTTCAAGCTGCCGCGCATGCGCTATGTGACGGCGGAGCGCTGGGTCATTGCCTGGGTCGTGCTGCTGTGCGTGCACGCCATCGCGCATGAGCTGATGCGCCCGCGCGATTACTTCGGGCACTACCCGTTTCAGGTGCTTGCCGTACTCGTCTTTTTTGCAGCGGTTCCGATGGCGTGGATAAAGCAGCTTACCGTGATCGCGATCTACTTTGCCGCCGCGCTCGTTGTGCTTTATGTTTACAAGCAGCCGCCGACCCCCGTGTATTTCAGCAGTACAACACTGCTGCTGGCGGCGACGCTGGCTTGCGGCACGCTGATCTCGCTGCGCATGCATCGCTACCGGGTCGCCGCATTGACTGCGCATCTGAAGCTCGCGGCGCAGGCCCGGACCGACTCGTTGACCGGGGTTGCCAACCGGCGTGCGTTCATGGATCGCGTCGCGCTGGAGGTATCGCGCTGCGTGCGCGAGCAGGTGCCGCTGGCGATACTGATGATTGACATCGACAACTTCAAGCTGGTCAATGACCGCTACGGGCACGAGGAGGGCGACCGTTTGCTGCAGGCTTTTGCCGCGAGAATTGCGGTAGGCGTACGAGCGGTTGAACAGTTCGCTCGCCTGGGCGGTGAGGAGTTTTGCCTGGCGATCTCGCCCTGTGACCTTGACGAAGCGATGCGCGTGGCTGAACAGCTGCGCCTGCTGGTGCGAGACAAACCGTTTGACGTGGCCGGACAGGCGCATACGGTAACGGTCAGCATCGGCGTATCGCAGTTGGGCAACGGGGAGAGCGACATCGACCCGACGTTACGCCGTGCTGATTCAGCGTTGTACCGTGCGAAACAGCGCGGGCGTGACCGCGTGGAAGTGACTATGCCCGGGATACAGGTTGTTGCCAGCGACAGCAGTCGCGCAGTCGCCGCAGACGGCGGCTAGCCACGCAGCAGCAGCCAATGTCTGATTTTTCACAGCGGCACGGGAGAACGGGTTGCAGCAGCACCTGACAGTGACACCCGAGCAGTATCGGTCACACTATCTTGAGTCGGACCGCGCGCAGTGGCGTTTTGCGCTGGTGCTGTTCGCTGTGCCCAACCTCGGGTTCATTTCGTTTGACTATGCGTTGTTCGGCTTCACGACCATGTTCTACGTATTCATGGGGCTGCGCCTGATCCACGTTTCCTATTCAGCATGGCTGTGGTTCTTTTTGCCGGGACTGAACAACGCGACCATCGCGTACCGTTACATGGCCGTCTGGTGTCATCTCGGGGTCGTGATCATCCTCATCAATGCACTGGGTAGGCCGGCCGCATATTTTGGTCACTACGTGTTCGAGGTCTATGCAATGCTGGTGCTGTTCGCGGCGGTTCCGCTGCCGCCGAAGCTGCAACTCTCGGCCGCGCTCGCTTACCTGCCGTTCTCGCTCTACATCCTGTTCGCCTACAAGGCACCGCCGCTCGCGCTCTATACGGGCAACGTCGTGTTTGTACTGGTGCTGACCGTTGTGAGTGGCTACCTGATTTCGACACGCATCCAGCGCTATCGCATGTCAGCGCTCGCCGCGCGGCTGGAGCTTGAGGCGCAGGCACACACCGACCCGCTGACCGGTATCGCCAACCGTCGGGCCTTCATGGATTGGGTGCACGTTGAATTGTCACGGCATGATCGCAGCGGCAAGACACTGTCGGTGCTGATGCTCGACATTGATCACTTCAAGACCATCAATGACCGCTATGGCCACAGTGCAGGGGACTTGCTGCTGACCGAGTTTGCGCAGCGCATTGCAGTCGGTTTGCGCGCCTATGACCAGTTTGCGCGCATGGGCGGCGAGGAGTTTGTTATCGTGCTTCCGGACTGCGCACTGGACGAAGCCATCGCGATCGCCGAACGGCTCCGGGAGAGCGTCGCTTCGCGCCCGTTTACAGCCAAGGAGCAGCGGGTATCGATGACCGTGAGCATCGGCGTAACCCGATTGCTGGATGGCGAAACCAGTATTGATGGCGCGCTAAAACGCGCTGACACCGCACTTTATGAAGCCAAGGAGGCGGGGCGCAATCGTGTGGGCCTCAGCGCCTAGTGTTCGTGCGAAAAACTAGAGCGCGGGGGTGATCTTGACGCCGTTGACGCGCTCTTGCGCGGTTACCAGTTCCGCGACCATGCCGTCGCCAAGACCCAATGCACAGGCCTGTACCAGCGCCTGATGGACCGCTTCGCCGAGCCAGCCGGCGATTGGCATGCTTTCCGTGAAATGGGTGTAGTAGCGCAAGTCCTTGCGCGCATTGTCCAGCTGGAACTTGAGGCCCTGCATGTCGCCGTCGAGTGACTTGGCCATGGCCTGAAACAGCCCGGAGTTCACACCGCCGGCGCTCACGACGCGAACCAGTTGTTTTGGATCAACGCCGGATTTGACTGATGCAGCGAACGCTTCGGCCGTCGCAGTGCAGATTGCCTGCGCGATGAAGTTGTTCATCAGCTTCACCTTGTGCCCTGCGCCGGGCGGGCCAACGTGAAAGATGTTTTCGCAATAGGTCTTGAGCACGGGTTCCAGCTGGGCAAAGACCTGATCGGTTGCACCGACCATCGTGTTCAGCTTGCCAAGCTCTGCTTCGACCGGCGTGCGTGCCAGCGGTGCGTCAACAAACTCGACGCCGAGCGCGGCGAAACGGTCACGCATCGCCTGGGTGGACGTCGGCTCGGCCGTGGACGTGTCCACCACCACCAGGCCGGGGCGGGCGACCGAGGCGATGCCGCCGTTGCCAAAGCAGATGCTTTCAACCTCCGGCGAGCCGGTGACACAAAGGATGACGATGTCGCTTGAGGCGGCGACATCGGCCGGAGAGCTGACCTCGCGCGCACCGAGTGCAACGAGATCGGCACCGGCATCCGGCGCGCTGCGGCGTTTGAGAAAGGTGAGCGCAAAGCCCTTGCTCGCGATGTTTTTCGCCATGCCGTGGCCCATGAGGCCGATGCCGACGAAACCAATGCGTGGTGATGCGCTCAAGATGGTCCGCCGATCAGAAGCGATCGCGTGAACTGGACGACGACGAGCTGTCGTTGCTCGCAACCACACCGAGCAGCACCGGCTTCAGGCTCTCTTCAATGGGCTTCGGGCCCAGCCAGATTTGCAGCAGGGCATGAAAGAAGGTTTCATCAGGGAAGGCTTCACCCACCCGCTTGCCGTTCACCAGCACGATCGTTCCGGTGCCGGGAATCGAGTCAATGGAAATGCTCTCGCCCTTTTTCAGTGATGGAATCTGGCCGAAAATCGCGCCAAGCTTGAGCAGGCTGTCGAAATGTTTTTGCTGTTCAGCGGGCGGAAGGTTGGCCCGCATGCCATTGAGCAAACCCTTGGAGAAATCATTGGAATTGACCTCACGGAGCAGATGCAGGTGCATGCGTTTAGGCCCCTTGAGTGCCGCGATTTCATTGCTGCTTGCACGCTTTTGTGGCAAATACAGCGCCGCGACATAAACGCGCACCAGACCGGCCGCTGCATAGCGCAACCCGGCGCCGTTGAGCACTACCTCGGTGTTGGCTACGCGTTGCTTGTCATCAATACGGACGCCTCCGACTTCGGCCGCCGTTGCAGACGCGGTCAGTGACATCGCCAGCACACCCGCCAGGAGTGCAGCCAAACGTTTGCTGCCGCCAGGGGCAAATTCAAAATATTTCATGTGATCCTCCGTTTAGAACACCGGGCGCGACAGACGTAGTATCGCACCTCGGATTACTGGAAGTTTAGGCAATGCACCGTTTCCCGGCGCCACGCACTAATCAAAGTCCGAGCCGGGCGAGGGGGCCGTTGCCAACGCGCAACACTTGTGCATCGCCCGACGACAAGTCCACGACCGTGGTCGCGGCTTCCGGGCACTGACCGGCGTCAAGAATCAGCCCGAGTGACCGGGGCATCTGTTCGGCGATGGCCTCCGGGTCGTTGAGCGGATGTTCCTCGCCGGGTGGAATCAGCGTCGACGAGAGAATGGGTTCACCGAGCTCAGTCAGCAAGGCGAGCACGACCGGGTGGTCAGGCACCCGTAGTCCCAGTGTTGCCCGTTTTGGGTGCAACAACCGTTTTGGTACCTCGCGGGTACCTTCAAGGATGAAGGTGTAGGGACCGGGCGTGCCCTGTTTCAGCATGCGGAAAGCCAGATTGTCCACCCGGGCGTACTTGCCAAGCTCTGACAAATCAGCACAAACAAGGGTCAGGTGATGACGGTCATCGACGCCACGCAGCTGGCGCAGCAATTTGAGGGCGTCAGCATCACCCAGGTGGCAACCCAGTGCGTAGGAGCTGTCGGTGGGATAGGCAATCACGGCGCCGTCGCGCAGCAACTGGGCTGCTTGCCGGATCAGGCGCGGCTGCGGATTCTCGGGGTGGACGTAAAAGCGTTGCGTCATAATGTGCTTATATAACGAGAGAATATCGCATCCAGTTGACCTGCACTGTCACACGACGGATTCACCGATCATGAACCTGCAACAAATCAAATTCGTGTGTGCCGTCGTCGAAAACGGTTTCAGCGTGTCGGAAGCGGCGGTCGCCTGCTATACCGCGCAGCCGGTGGTCAGCAAACACATCAAGACGCTGGAAGACGAGCTCGGACTCAAAATCTTTGAGCGGCGCGGCAAGCGTTTCACCGGCCTCACACAGGCGGGCGAGGAGGCCTACGCGATTGCCAAACGCCTGAATGGCGATGCAACCAGCCTCAAGGCGCTGGCCTCGGATATGAGCAATGCCAAGGAAGGCGTGCTTACTATCGCAACGACACACACGCAGGCGCGCTACGTGCTGCCGCGCGTGGTGACGCAGTTCGGCGCGAAATACCCTGCCGTCAAGCTGAAACTCAAGCAGGGCAACCCGAAGCAGTGTGCCGACTGGGTGGCTGGCAGCGAAGCCGACATTGCGATCGCTACCGAAGCGCTGGCCCTCGATCCGCTGCTGGTGACTCTGCCGTGCTATCGCTGGAACCGCTGTGTCATTGCGCCGCCGAAGCACCCCATCGTCAAGGAAAAAGTGCTCACTGTCGAGGCCTTGTCCAGGTATCCGCTGATCACCTACGACACGGCATTTACCGGACGTTCGCAGGTGGATCGCGCATTTGCCAGCGCCGGGGTAACGCCGAACGTGGCGCTCACGGCGCTCGACTCGGACGTGATCAAGACTTATGTGCGGCTCAATGTCGGCATCGGCATCCTCGCCGAGATGGCCTATGAGCCAAAGGTCGACTCGGATCTCAAACGCCTCGATGCATCGCATCTGTTTGCGGCCTCAGTGACACGTGTCGGCCTGCGCCGCAATGCGTTCCTGCGCCGGTTCGCCTACGATTTCATCGTCATGTTTGCGCCGTCGCTGAAACGTACTGAGATTGAGGAGGCGGTGTTTGCAACGCGATGACGGTCCGTCGCGTAGAGATCAGCCACCTGAATCGCCGGTAGTCCTGCCCGGTTCGCACGACGCGCTTATCGCGCGATA
>CAYMSY010000131.1:0-7873 GCA_964393195.1 uncultured Alcaligenaceae bacterium
GAGGCGCCGCAATTGATGTGGACCGCCGCGCCGGCGAGCACTAGTGCCGGCACCGACCTCACGCCCGCGCGCTCGGCGTCAGCGATGCGATGGCGCGCTTCGCCGAGGTGCACTACCTCGACCTCGTATTTCGAGCGGTCAACGGCATCGACGACCTGCTGTTCGGCAGCGACGCAGACCGGGCAACCAGCGTGAAAGAAAACGGCTTTTGACATGGAAAACTCCTGAACTGTCGGATTGATTCAAATATTTATGCATCGAGTCGATGCATAAATGAAGTTTAGAGTCGATACATGTTGCTTGTCAAATAATGTATCGACGCGATACATTTCAGGCATGCAATCAACGGAATCCACGGCCACCACGCTCGAACGTCTCTCCGCGCTGGTACAGCAGGCGGTGCGCGACGACGCCGCGCGCCAGGGCTTGTTGCCGATTCACTGGCAAGTGCTCGCTTACCTTGCACGGGCCAATCGTTACAGCGACATCCCGATTGCGGTGGCGGAATATCTGGGCATCACGCGCGGCACGGTGTCACAAACGCTGGCTGTGCTTGAGCGCAAGGGCCTGATCGCCAAAGAGGGCGACGAGCGCCACGGTAAGCGCATTCACCTGACGCTGACGACGGCGGGCGAAGCGTTGCTGGAACAGGGCTGGGCCGAGCGGCTGGAGAAGGTGCTTGCCGAAACCGGCGCCGACGAAGCGCACCTGCGAAATGATCTGGTGACGCTGGTGAAGACGCTGCAGCAGGTCAATGGCAACCGTGCGTTTGGCGTATGCCGGCAATGCGGACACTTCCGGATTGAGGGCGCAGCGTATCGCTGCGGGCTGACAGGCGAGCCGCTGGCCGTGACGCAAATCATCAAGATTTGTCGTGAATGGCGAGGCGATAAAGCAGCGTGACCCAGCCGGTACAGACAATCAGCTCTTTCGCGAAAGCCTTCACACAAAGGGCATAGCCCTGGATTCACGCGAAAGTCGACTTTTGCTGAAATAAGCGCCTAAGCCCTGTGCAATGGATATTTCATGGAAAAGCCAATGAAAGAAAAGCATGTGATTCAGCCGCAGGGCGGGCAACAAGTTACCCATGCGTCACCATCGTCGCCTAGCAAAACCAAGGACGGTTCGTTTGGGCACACAAACCGCGCAATCCTTGAAATTCCGGCCGAAGGACTAACATAGCCAACACTGAACGTAGCAATGCGCTCACAACGATTACCGGGCCCGACCTGGTTTCGACGGGAGTTCTGAGGTGCGCTTGGGGCATGTCGAGGGGTAGCTCCTCGTAAAACCGCTGCAAAGCAATTTAATTGCAAACGATAGCTTCTACGGCGAAAGCCGTCTCGCAGCCTAATTAAAAACTAGGTTCGAGTGTTGCAGCAGGGGACGTGGACCCTGCGCCGAGCCGGGCAACTGGTAAAGCAGCAACATCATCTTCCCACGGGTAGGACGCGCGGATGTCTGCGACGAGCGCCCGAAATCAAGTGGACTGGCTGGCGGCAAGGGGGCTCACGCTCGTGTCGTCGGCGAGATCAAATCAGAGAGATAAGCATGTAGTCCTGACCACTAATGGCTTTCGGACGCGGGTTCAATTCCCGCCGGGTCCACCACTCTACTAGTTGCAACAGGTTGCATTTGATGTAAATACCACATCAAATCAATCGGTTGCAGCGTTTTTCCGCGCTCGACATGGTGCAACTCGTTGCATAGTGTTGCAGTTGCCGGTGTGTATTTATGTGCTTAATGTCTCTTCCGCAAAGGAGATACACACATGAGTACAAACCGACTGACGGATGCGGCCGTCAAAGCAACTTTCCGAACCATCGCGTCCACGGGCGAACCGCTGCGCTTGGCTGATGGCAACGGACTCGCACTTGAGCTTCGCCCTGACGGCACAGGTCTTTGGCGATACCGGTATCGCTGGGAGGGACGCCAGCAAACACGGTCCTGCGGAAGGTGGCCTTATGCTTCGCTGGCGCAGGCCCGCGCAGTGCGTGAAAGGATGCGCACTCAACTAGCGTCTGGCCAAAATCCTTCCCACGTGCGTCGATCGTCCAGACAAAAGTCCGTCGTGCCCGCTGACGAGACATTCGAAGTGGTCGCTCGTCAATGGCACGAGAGTCGAAAGAATCGCTGGACTGCGAATCACAGTGACCAGGTGATTGTTTCTCTCGAACGCAACGTCTTTCCGACGCTTGGTACGAGCAGAATTGGCGAGATATTCCCGAAGCACGTCCTTGACGCACTGCAACCGATGATTGATCGTGGTGCGCTCGAACTGGCGGCACGTGTTCGACAGCGTGTAGGCGAAGTCTTCGACTACGCCAGCGCTGTGCGTGGACTCGATAGCGTGAATGACTTGCGCGGTAATCCGGCGCTAGCGATTCGCAAGAGAATGCCGCCTCCGCCGAAACGCCACTACCCGTCCCTGGCACCTGCCGAGCTTCCGATGCTGCTCGACGCTATTCATCACTACACAGGACGCCCTGAAACACGTCTCGGCTTGCTGTTGCTGATGCACTTCTTCGTAAGGCCCGGCGAGCTTCGTGCTGCTCGTTGGCAGGAGTTTGATTTCCACACGATGACATGGCGAATCCCCGCGACGAGAATGAAAATGAAGCGAGTTCATCTTGTACCTCTGGTTCCGGAGACGATCGCGTTATTGCGCGAACTTCACGCCGTAACCGGCGAGTCTGAGTTCCTGTTTCCCGGTGTGCGAAGATCAACCACGTTCATTTCCGAAACAACTTTCGGTATGGCGCTCAAACACATGGGCTTTCGTGGTCGCCAGGTGGCGCATGGGTTTCGCAGTATTGCGTCGACATGGCTCAATGAGAGCGGCGGATTCCACCCGGACGTCATTGAAAGGCAGTTGGCGCATGAACCAGCCAATGAGGTTCGTTCGGCCTACAACCGCGCGGAATACTTGGATGAACGACGAAGGATGATGGGGGTGTGGGCAGGGCACCTCGCGCAGTATCGCCCGGAGCCATTGACGCCCGGAATGCCATTCGTCTCCCCGCTTTCTGCGGGTGGTTCAGAATCGGTACGCAACGACAAAGCCGATGACGTTCGAGAGGGAGTTGCCAACGCCAACGAATTCATTTCGGATCAGTGGAAGCCCGTCGGTGCCGCGTCTAGTGTCCTCGGCGGGGCAAAACCACCTCAAAACATCAAACAGCCCAACGACGAAAGGATCAGTCCGAAGATTGAAGGTAAGAGGGGCAAGAGACAAACGGACTAGGTCTATTTGTAATAACAAATCTCTGAACTCTGAATGTGGTTGGCAACCAACTCAAGACATTGTGTCTCAGTCATGAAGGTACCCCGAGTCGTTCTGGCGACTCTGCCCGCTTATTGTTTGACATAAAGAGCACTTGATACCAAAACACTGGAGCCACGGGGGTCGAAAAGTGCCGACTTGCAATGAGGTCGAGCGCCTGAATACCTGCCTTCAGAGCGCTAGAGTTGGCAAGGATACGCGCCTGATCAGAGTCCTTAAACGCTAAGACGTGTTTGCGCCAATGAGTAGCATCATCGGGAAGCTTGATGGGAGCTTCGGATGCCCCGCACCGGTGATGCGCCGCACTAAAGTACATGTGCTTATGGATGTCTTCGTCAGGATGCCAAAGCTGCAAGCAGACAGCTGGGTAGGACTCTCGTGACTCCTTTGCTAATACTTGGTACGACTCGTCCATTTCTAGAATCACGCACCAACCTGCTAAGGTCGGGATAGTCCATGACATGGACATTACGCTCTCGTTTGCTCGTTCCCCATTCCAGCCGCCGTCATCTGCAAGCTCGTCGAGTGAGTCGTGCGCGATGGGAACGTACCGCTCCGCTGTGTATGCATAGCTGACATTTCTCACCAACTTCTGGAGCCAACTTTTGGCTTCTTCGACCATCCCGGTGACGACCAGCAGCATTAGAGCCAGTGTGATGTCTTGACTATGGCGATCCATGCATGGTGAACTGCATATTCCGTTGTTTTCCACAACACTCGCTAATGCCTCCGCTACTACACGTGCATTACCACGGTGTGCGTCATCCATCTTCTCGTCGTTCGTTGTGAATGCGATTTGCGACAACCCGATAGTCGCGAGTATCCCAATTTGTTCAAACGCCACCAGCGAAAATTCGCTGCCATCAGAGTAGTAGCCATATAAGCCATCTTCGACATAGCAGTGTGATTGCAGCTTTTCGAAATAGTGGCGCGCTACATTTAAGTAACCGAGCCACAGAGACGAAAAGCCATCCAGCATGGCTTTGTCACGGTGAGACTCATCAGCGAGCTGAATCCTATGCCAGGACCAAAGCAACGCGCGCTCTAGCGCCCGTACACCTTGCCTTGCATCACCGTCACTCGCCGACCATGAAGCAAAGGCCTGCGCGGATAGGTTGACTATCCGCAGTGCTTTCATTAAGTCCTTCTTGGTCATCGTTGTTGACTGCAAAGTTCCGTCTCGCGACAAACCGAGCGTACGCAGAAAGAGCCGATGGAGATCGCGCTGGTCGTAATCACTATCGCCAGACAAGGCGAGTGCACGCCTTAACTCTTTGCGATCTTCATCCCGAAAAACATGCTCGTCAAGCAAATATGCTTCGACAAGTTCCGCGATACGGTCCAAACCCCAAAATTCGAGATCAGCTCGTGCATTGTGTTCTGTTGCAAAGCCACTCCAACTTGCCTGAACTGTCTGCTTCAACTCACCATTTGTCGCGAGTACGATTCGGATGCGACGAGCGCTGTCTCGCGGTTCAACGTGGGATCGAAGATACACGTCGAGAATTTCGTTGATACTCGAACGAACACTTTGATTCCCGCCGTCCCACTCAGTGCGTCCAATATCGCCTTGCTTCACGACGAGTAAAAAAAGCTCATCGTTGCCAGTCGTCACGTTGTGGCCGCGCGCGGCCAGATCGACACCGAATTGCCTGTTGCCTGTCTGTGGTCGAGCGATTGGCACATATCCCATTTCCACGAGCAAATCCGGCAACAGGCGATCCAACTCGTCGCGCTCTCTTAGCGTGCGTAGATACTCTGCGATGACCAACTTCATTGATCACCTCGCTTGGCTATGCGATGAAATAAACCATCAATCGCATAGCCGACAGGATCTGCCGTTGATCGTCGCGGTAGGCTCACGCTGTGTGAAAACGACTGAAGGCGTTGCGTTTCGCCGATCGTTCCGCCCTTCACCGCAAACCATCCTACACCTGCTTTCAGCGGAATTTGTGTTGACAGCTGCCTGAAGACTGACTTCTCCTCAGCGGCCTCAGCACTCTTTCTCATTTCCTTTGAGCGTCGGAGTTGAATTGAGCGTCTTAGATGCGATGGTGGGCGTAGTTCTTGCAGCCTAGGCAGCGCTTCAATCGCGTTGACGTATCGGTTGAGCTGGGAGTGTGCTGATGTAAGCATCGCAAGAGCGTCTGGATACGTCTCTTTGTTTGCTTCCATCGCGTCGAGCGTCGCGCGAATATAGTCGCGCCCAATTTCGTTGCACAGCAACTCATGTACCAAAGCGAAGGTGCGACTGGACGCATCCTTCGTAGTGAGTAGCGAGAACGTGAGTGATAGCAGTGGCTCCTCGTGAACGATGAATCCCAACATCCGGCGAGCTAGGTATTTGAGCGAGAGAGCGTCAAGCTCGTCGACCAAACCTTTTGCGAATGTCGGTTTTTTGAATCTCGACACCCAAAGCATACTGACCAGAGCACTGCTACTGACACCAAGTTGCGGTTCGTCGGCCAGGAGCCACCTTGTTAGTAGATTGGATAGTTGTTCTGGTTTTCTCGCAATCTCGTAGATCGTCTGATTGAATTTTTCGAGCGTGTCCCTTCCGCTCAGCGTAGCACTCCCATTTTTTACAATCCACGCTGTTAGACATGGATACAGCAAGTCTTTGTGGGACGGTGAATCGGCCACGCGTGATAGGACTTCATCCATACTCTCAATGCCGTGAACTGTGTCGAGATCAAGATTTGTGAGCGCCTGAAGTAGTGCCGGAAACTGATCGTTGCTCACCGCTACCTCGAAATGAGCAGCCAGGAAATTGGCAACAACTGTTAGCGTGTATTGATCGTTCGACGAAGAGAGTGTTAACAGTTGTTCGCTCAGCTCGGGTAGTACCGGAGCGGCGTCAGCGAGCGCACTAATTGATGCTTTACGAATGTCATCTCGCTCGTGAGAACACTTGCCGATAAGCGCTTTCTTACAGCTTTCGTACCTTGTTTGGCTTACCGTGTTTGAAGCTACTAATTTCCCGATAGTCCAAACCGCGACTCTGACCAGTATTGGATTTTCAGACTCGATGTCCGTGAGCGCCGCCTCAATTGCTGCGTCCTTAAACTCTGTTTTCCCCAATGCCAAAAGTGCTGCGCAGTATAGGTTTGCGATTGGCTCAGAGGGGCGTTCTTTTACTCGCTGGTATAGGCTCCATGCAGTTGCGGAATGTGTGATCAGTAAATGCTCAATGTCATTAAAGAGCAGGCCGACTGTCATATTGTCGTCTGCTTTCTCACTTAGCGTTTCAACAAGTAATACGAGATCGGCGGCGGAAATATCAACCAGATGTGGAAGTGTTGCCTGTAACGCGCGTACAACGTCGAACGGGCGTTGTTCTTGACTCTGGATCACTTGCGCTGCCGCATGGAAGACGTTGACCCGACTAGACGCAAGCGCCAAAAAATGCCCACAGGCTTTTTCAGCGTGTCCTGCTTCATAGCTCGCAAGATCGCGTACAGCGACAAACACGTCGGAGGCCGTCAAATCGGCTTCCCGACTTACAAGCTCCTCGAACGCCAGTGTGGCCACGATTCTGTTTCGAATGTCTAGCGATGAGAATGTGATCTTCTCTTCGTCGATTGACCAAAGAGCGCCTGGCGATGGCGTGAACGTCGATTCAGCGTTCGCATCCGTGCTGATTGTGAGGTCACTGGTTCGCTGCTTGTGTAGTCGGTGCGCGAGGCTAGCAATGACAAAAGGGACTTCCGTGCCTAAGACTCTTATTGATTGATCGCTCATATTCGCCGTGAAAAGACCGAATGGCAACAGGATACAAGGGTAGCGTGCCGCACCTGCCGTTCCTTTCTGCGAGCGGCTGAGCCGAATGTTCCAACGATACCGAGAGCAAACCTGCTCGAACTCTTGAGTAGGTTCCCTCTCGATACTTTTGCGCCGTTTTTGAATTCAACCCGACGTCTCGGCGGATAACCATTTTATTAAGACACGGTTTATGTAATACTTTTGTCAATTAACGAGCGCTACCTCACAGCTTGACGAGTACCGCAAGCTAGAGCCAGCGCAACGAGTAACAGTTAGCCGATCCATCAGCAATGCCCACCACAACAAATAGGACTCAGACGATAGTTGCTGGCAGCGCCTTGCTGTTAATCGTTGCACTCGCCTGCGCTGCTGCTAAGTCACTGCTCTTGTTCGTGGTCGTGGCGTACTTGATGTTCGCTTGCTGGTACATCACAAAAACGGAAACACCGCCACTCCAACACAGGCGACCTCGCAGTGCCCGGTCAACGGATGTACCCACCGTCGGCCAAGCATTTGCCTGGATCGACAGCCGATGGAGCGCTTTGAAGCCGTTTGACTTCGACGAAATGGACTTCGACGATTCGTCCGACGACTTTCCAGTTAGAGGCATCGCGATCGTGGACAATGTTGCGGGCTACATTAATTGTGGTTGTGATCCGAGTGGAATGGATATTCACGGAAACGACGCTACGGGTTTCGACCCGATGGGATGTGACCATGTGGAACACACGGAATTCGACGATCACTTGTTCCGCGACTTCATAGATTCCGGAAATCAGATCGACACCGATTGGCTGTCAACCCCCTGCTGGGAATCGATCTAAAAAC
>CAYMSY010000132.1:0-7870 GCA_964393195.1 uncultured Alcaligenaceae bacterium
CTGAATGCCGGCGGCGCGCGGCGCGAAACCTTCGTAACGAAGCAGCGGATTGAGCCAGATGAGCTGACGGCATGATTTGCCGAGCCGCTCGGCACTCGCCGCAAGCAAGTCAATATCGTCACGGTCCAGCCCGTCGGTCAGCAGCAGCACCACGGCGCCCTGCCCCAGCACGCGGCGGCTCCAGCGCTGGTTGAACTCGTGCAGGCAGGCCCCGATGCGGGTCCCGCCCGACCAGTCCGGCGCCGCGTTGGCCACTCGCCCGAGCGCTGCGTCAACGTCCTTGTGCCGCAACTGTCGCGTGATGTGTGTCAGCCGTGTCCCAAACAGGAACACTTCAACGTGTTGTTCAGCATTGCGGTCATTGGTGAGCGCATGAATGAAATGCAGAAACATGCGCGTATAGCGATGCATCGAGCCGGAAATGTCGCAGAGCACGACCAGCGGCGGCGGTTTGATCTCGGGCGCCTTGCGCATCAGATGAATCACTTCGCCGCCGGTACGCACGCTTTCCCGCAACGTGCGTCGCAGGTCGACGATGTTGCCGCGATTGACGCTGCGCATGCGGCGCCGGCGAATCGGCTTCACCGGTAACGCGAAATCGGCAATCGCCTCCTTCGCCCGTGCCCATTCGTCGGCCGTCATGCTTTCAAAGTCCAGACGCTGGAATTTTTCGTTGGCCGAGAACGTCAGCGTCGTATCGAAGTCCAGTTCGTCCGGATCCTGCGTCGGCTGCGGCGCCTGTTGCGACTGCTGCCCGTGCATTGCATCAAGCAGACGCGTCGGTGGCGGCGGTGGAGGCGTCGCACTGCCACGCCCGGAAACTTCCGGCAGCAGGGCCGCCATCATCTTCGCAGCGATGTCGGGGTCGCGCCAGAACAGGTCGAACGCCGCGTCGAACAGCAGCAGATGCTCCACACGAGACACCAGCACGCAGCGCAGGGCGGCTTTCAGATCCTGCCTTGTCTCGATACCCGCCACTTCCGCGCAGGCCAGCGCATCGAGTGTCGAGCGCGTGCCCAGTGGCAGCCCGGACGCACGCAACACACGTGTGAAGTGAAGGATGTTGGTGGCAAGCATTTGCCGCAGCTAATCCGGTGGTTTACCCGGCGGACTCCGACAGCACCGTTTGCATGCGCACACGCAGGGCATTGATGTCGTCCTGATACTTGAGCAGCACACCGAGCGTGTCGTTGATGTTTTCGGGAGACAACTCCACCACGTCGAGTGCCGTCAGCGCACGCGTCCAGTCAATCGTCTCAGCAATACCGGGCAACTTGAACATGTCTTCCTTGCGCACGCGCTGCACGAAGGCCACGATCTGCGCCGACAGTCGCGCATCGGCGCCCGGCACTTTGCGCCGAACAATCTCGAGCTCGCGTGCGGTATTGGGGTAGTCGACCCAGTAGTACAGGCAGCGCCGTTTGATCGCGTCGTGAATTTCGCGTGTGCGGTTGGAGGTAATGACTACCAGCGGCGGTTCAACTGCGGCAACGGTACCCAGCTCTGGAATCGTGATCTGGAAATCGGAGAGCACTTCCAGCAGAAACGCCTCGAATGGCTCATCGGCGCGATCCAGCTCATCAATCAACAGCACGGGTGCCGCACCGACATCGCCCTGCAACGCTTTTAGCAAGGGTCGCTTGATCAGAAATTCATCGTCGTAGATCGCCTGCTCGATGTGCTTCCCCGAGTGTTCGGCTGCCTTGATGGCAAGCAGCTGTCGCTGCACATTCCATTCATACGCCGCCTGCGCGACATCCAGTCCTTCGTAGCACTGCAGGCGAATGAGGTCGCGGCCAAGCGTAGCGGCCAGTACCTTGGCAATCTCGGTCTTGCCGACGCCGGCATCGCCTTCCAGAAACAGGGGTCGCTGCATCTTGAGCATCAAAAAGACCGAGGTCGCAAGCGCGCGGTCGGCGACGTAATCGGCGCTGTCGAGCAGCTTGACCGTCGCGTCGATGCTCGTGGGTGCGGCCTTTGGATTTGCGCTCATGTAATGCTCGAAAAGACGGATTGGGCTGAGTGTAGAAAGATTGTGGCGTGGACGCGGCGGAACCTGTCTTGTCGTCAGGCAATCGCGAGCCAACAAAACAAGCCCCGCCGAAGCGGGGCCTGTCAGCGCGGCATGCAGCGGACTACTTGGCCGCCGCAACCGCCCGCCCGGTCAGCACCGGAATCAGATGCGCCCGATACTCGGCACTCGCATGCAGGTCACTATTGAGGTTGTCAGCAGAAACTTTGACGCCGCCGCATGCAGCGGCCGCCCAGTTCGCCGCCAGCACTTTTTCCAGATCGGCAACACGAAACACGCATGACGCCGCCCCGGTAACGGCGACGCGCACACCCTGGCTGCCCTTGCTCACGAACACACCGACCAGCGCAAAGCGCGAGGCCGAGTTCTTGAACTTCACGTAAGCCGCCTTTTCTGGCACCGGAAAGCTCACCGCGGTGATGATTTCGCCGGGCTCAAGCGCGGTTTCGTACAAACCCAGGAAAAACGAATCGGCCGCAATGTTGCGCTTGTTGGTGTGAATGGTCGCACCGAGGCCAAGTGCCGCTGCCGGATAGCAGGCCGACGGATCACTATTGGCCAACGAACCGCCGATAGTGCCCATATTGCGCACCTGACGATCACCGATACCGCCGGCGAGATCGGCCAGCGCCGGAATCGCTTTCTTGACGTCGGCATTCACCGCCACATCGGCGTGTTTTGCCATCGCACCGATCTTGACGACACCGCCACTGACGCTGATGCTTTTCAGGTCCGGAACTTGCGACAGATCAATCATCGCTTCCGGCGAGGCGAGCCCCAGTTTCATTGAGGCAAGGATTGACTGACCGCCCGCGAGAAAACGCGAGTCACCGCTGCTTCCGGCCAATGCAGCCGCACTGGCAAGGTCTTTCGGTTGATGCAGTTGAAATGAATTCATGGTCTGCCCTCCTTAGGCGCGAGCCGCAGTTTGCATGGCACGCCAGACGCGCTCCGGCGTCGCTGGCATGTCGATATGTTTGACGCCGATGGCGTCGGTAATGGCATTGATCAACGCCGGCGGTGACCCGATTGCGCCGGCTTCGCCGCACCCCTTCACGCCCAGCGGATTGTGCGTACAGGCGGTAACGTTATTACCCACCTTGAACGTCGGGAAGTCATCAGCACGCGGCATGGCATAGTCCATGTAACTCGCCGTCAGTAGCTGCCCGCTTTCGGCGTCGTAAATGCAGTCTTCAAGCAATGCCTGTCCGAGCCCCTGCGCAAGCCCACCATGCACCTGACCGTCAACGATCATCGGGTTGATGATGTTGCCGAAGTCGTCCATTGCGGTGAATGCGCAAATCTCCACTTTGCCCGTTTGCGGATCGACCTCAACTTCGCAAATGTGGGTGCCCGCCGGGTAGGTGAAGTTTGTGGGATCGTAGAACGCGTTTTCGTTCAGACCCGGTTCCAGCTTGTCGAGCGGATAGTTGTGCGGCACGTAGGCCGTGAGCGACACACTGGCGAATGGAACCTTCTTGTCGGTGCCTTTCACCTTGAATTCGCCGTTGACGAATTCGATGTCGGTGTCGCTTGCCTCAAGCAGATGCGCCGCAATCTTCTTGCCCTTGGCAATCACCTTGTCGACCGCCTTCACAATCGCCGAGCCACCAACCGCCAGCGAGCGCGAACCATAGGTGCCCATGCCGAACAGCGTCTTGCCGGTGTCGCCGTGATTGATCGTAACGTCGTCAATCGGGATGCCCAACTTGTCCGCGACCACCTGGGCAAAAGTCGTCTCATGACCCTGACCATGCGAATGCGAACCGGTAAACACTTCCACCTTGCCGGTCGGGTGCACACGCACTTCACCGGCCTCGAACAGGCCCGCGCGCGCACCGAGCGCACCCGCCACGTTTGACGGAGCCAGACCGCACGCCTCGATGTAGCTTGAATAACCGATGCCGCGTTTCATGCCGCGCGCCTCGGATGCGGCACGCCGCGAGGCGAACCCGGCAACGTCGGCGAGTTTGATCGCACCGTCGAGCGTTGCGTCATAGTCGCCGACGTCGTATGTCAATCCCACCGGAGTCGCGTACGGGAACGTGCGAATGAAGTTGCGGCGACGAATTTCCGCCGGATCCATCTTCATGTCGCGTGCGGCCACTTCCACCATGCGCTCAACCACAAAAGTTGCCTCGGGCCGGCCCGCGCCGCGATAGGCATCCACGGGTGCGGTGTTGGTGAATACCGCCGTAACCTCAACGTAGATTGACGGCGTCGTGTATTGCCCTGCCAGCAGCGTGCCATAAAGAATGGTCGGGACAGCAGTCGAGAAGGTCGATAGATAGGCTCCCAAGGCCGCCGTGGTGTCCACACGGAAACCAAGGAATTTTCCATCCTTGTCCATTGCGAGCTGCGCTTTGGTCACGTGATCGCGACCGTGTGCATCAGACAGGAAAGCCTCAGTACGATCTGCAGTCCACTTGATCGGGCGGCCAACGCGTTTGCTGGCCCAGACAAGCACTGTTTCTTCGGCATAGACAAAAATCTTGGAGCCAAAGCCGCCACCCACGTCAGGTGCAACAACGCGCATCTTGTGCTCGGGAATCCCGAGTACGAATGCGCACATCAACAGGCGTTCCACATGCGGATTCTGGTTGGCAACATAGAGCGTGTAGCTATCGCTGGAGCGGTCGTACACGGCATTGGCCGCACGCGGCTCCATCGCATTGGGCGCCAGGCGCTGGTTGACCAGCTCCAGCGTGCTGATGTGGTGCGCTTTGGCAAATGCGGCCTTGACGCCCGCTTCGTCGCCGTGCCCCCATGTGTAGCAAACATTGTTCGGTGCCTGATCGTGCACTGCGGTCTTGCTTGCTGCCGCCGTACCCGTACTCACCACTGCCGGCAGGATGCTGTAATCGACATCCACGACGTCCGCTGCTGCGCGCGCCTGCTCTGCTGTTTCAGCGATGACCACTGCCACATGATCTCCAACGTAGCGCGCCTTGCCGATGCACAAAATCGGATGTGGTGGCTCGATGGCCGGTGTGCCATCCTTGCTGGTAATGCCCCAGCCGCAGGGAAGGCCGCCAATCTTGCTTTCTTCAATGTCCTTGCCAGTGAAAATCGCCACCACGCCGGGCATCGTCTTTGCCGCAGCTGTATTGATCCCGTTGATCGTCGCATGCGCATGCGGTGAGCGCACGAACGCGGCGTAGGTCTGCCGCGGCAAAACGATGTCGTCAGTGTACTGTCCGTTGCCCGTCAAAAAGCGGTGGTCTTCCTTGCGCGTAACGCGTGCGCCGATGCCGTCTGCTTTCATGATTACCTCCCTACTTCATTGCTGCCAGGCCAGCTTTCACTGACGTGACAATGTTCTGGTAGCCGGTGCAGCGACAGATATTGCCGTCGAGACAGGCGCGTATCTGTTCATCGCTCGGATTGTCGAGCTTGCCTTTGAGCTCGCAGGCACTCATGACCATGCCCGGCGTACAAAAGCCGCATTGCAGGCCGTGATGTTCCTTGAAAGCCGCCTGCATCGGATGCATGTCGCCGTTGGCGGCTGCGAGTCCTTCGATGGTCATCACGTCCGCGCCCTGTGCCTGAGCCACAAGCATGTTGCACGACTTGACGGCTCGCCCGTTCACATGAATCGTGCAGGCGCCGCATTGCGACGTGTTGCAGCCGACATGCGTTCCGGTCAGACGCAGATGTTCACGGATGAATTCAACCAGCGTCGTCGACGCTTCGACGGTCGCCGTTACTGGCTGACCGTTCACCTTCATGGTGACGTTCAAAGACATGATGCACTCCTCACTTTTTTTGACAGTACTGCGATTGCAGATTCATTATTTGGCGTTACACTGCAATGTTCGTACCATGGCGGTCATGGATAGCGGTCTGATCACAATTTCCACGCACAAGCGCAGTAACACCGGACATTCTGCTTTGCATGGCAGGCGTTACATTGTGCCGCGACAAAGCGAAATCGGTACAGAAGTGTTGCAATTTGCAACAAATCAGGCACAAACACAGGTGCGTTAGACTCTATCGCTTGGCCGGCCGTACATGGGAGGACAGCCGCCAGAATCGCGCAGCGCTTAGCAAGGATGGAGGAGCTATGTTCGCATCGCACATACCGGTGAACCCTTCACGCGTCGGCACACTTTCTGCTGACAGCCAGCGCATGCTCATCGAATCTTCATGGCAGCGCAGTTCGCGGCACGGTTTACGCGGACACGAATCACAGGATTTTCACGCGCTGCCTGTCACCGACCTGCGACTGCTTCGCGAACAGCATCAGGAATTGATGCAGCACGCAGCGCCCGTCATGGAGACGCTGCACCAGCAAATCATCGACACCGAGAGCATGGTTGTGCTGACTGATGCGCAGGGCGTGGTGCTGCATTCGATTGGTGACGACAGCTTTGACCAGCAGGCGTCCAAGGTCGCCCTGCGGCCCGGTGTCAACTGGAGCGAGGCGCAAAAAGGTACCAATGCGATTGGCACCGCCATTTTTGAGAAAAAGCCGGTCGTTGTTCACGGCGACCAGCACTTCCTGCATGCAAACCATGGCTTGACCTGCTCGGCATCGCCGATCTTTGCGCCGGCGGGCGATCTGCTGGGTGTGCTCGACGTCACGGGTGACTATCGCGGCTTCCATAAACATACGATGGGTCTCGTGCGCATGAGCGCGCAGATGATCGAGAACACGTTTTTCCGCCGCATTTACGCGGGGCAATTGATCGTGGCATTCCACGCCCGCGCCGAGTTCATCGGTACGCTGATGGAGGGGCTGCTCGCGTTTGCGCCGGACGGCAAGGTACTGGGCGCAAATCGCAGTGCCTGTCTGCAACTGGAGCTTTCGCGCGCCAGTCTGGGCACCCATACCGCGTTGTCACTGCTGCGTCGGGGGCCCAGCGAATTGCACGAGCTGGCCTCGCTTGCAGTCAGCACGCCATTGCAATGCGTATTGCCCAGCGGCGTTCGTATTTACGCCGTGCCAACGTCGTTGACTGCGCGTCCCGTCGTCGTCAGCCGGCCCGCTGAAAACAGGACACATTCCCCGGCCACGCCGGTTGCTGAAATGGCTGACAGGCAGTCACGCGCAGCTCGTACACGGCCACAAAAAACCGGCAACGAAGTATTGCCGCAGGCAACCCTTGATCACCTCGACTCGGGCGATGCCCAGATCGCAAAAGCGGTCAGCCGGCTCAGAAGCGTTGCCACCACCGATGTCAGCGTCCTGCTGGAAGCGGAAACCGGCGCTGGCAAGGAGTGGTTTTCGCTCGCGATTCATCGTGCCTCGGCGCGTCGCGACGGCCCATTCATCGCCGTGAACTGCGCCGCGATTCCGGAAGGGCTGATCGAGTCGGAATTGTTCGGTTACGAAGAAGGCGCCTTCACCGGCGCCCGCCGCAAAGGACATCAGGGCAAGATTCTTCAGGCGCATGGCGGCACGCTGTTTCTCGACGAGATCGGCGACATGCCGCTCGCCATGCAGGCTCGGCTGCTTCGTGTGCTGCAGGAACGCGTCGTTACGCCGCTCGGCAGCGGCGCGTCGATTCCGGTCGATGTACGACTCATCTGCGCGACACATCAGCGACTGCGTGACCTGATTATGCAAAAGGCATTCCGTGATGACCTGTACTACCGTCTCAACGGCCTGACCGTTCGCCTGCCGCCGCTGCGCGATCGTTCGGATGTCCGCGAAATAGTGACCCGTCTGCTGCGCGCGCAGGGTGGCGCCGAGTGGTCGCTGTCGCCCGAAGTCTGGCAGCTGATGCTCAGCCATCCGTGGCCCGGCAACCTGCGCCAACTGTCCAACGTGCTCGCCACCGCGATCGCGATTGCTGCGCCGGAAAAACAGATTCGCGCCGAGCATCTGCCCGACGA
>CAYMSY010000133.1:0-7850 GCA_964393195.1 uncultured Alcaligenaceae bacterium
GCGAGTCGCCTGCTTTTGCAAATGTTTGAGTCTGACTCCTGATTGCCATGTCATCTCGTATTCCCCCCGAGCTCAAGAGCATTTATATCGCCGCACTTTTTGTGGGCATCGTAATTGCCGTTTGTCTATATCTACACATGCGGTGGCTCGATCACAAGAAGAAAACGGGCTACGCGATTCAACGTCTCAAACGGAATCAACGGAAAGCTGAATCACGCAAGCGCTCAAAACGTCAGCAACCAAAAGGAGAAATACGATGAGAAAAACATGGCTCGTTCTTGGCCTCTTCATGGCGCCTCTCCTCAGCGGATGTGCGAGCACGGCCTTCGAGGGCTATCAACCGGACGGTCGATACTGTTTTCGGATCTCAAAACGCAAGGTCTGCACCGCGGAGCCGGTGCCGAGCGCGGGGGATGAGGCGAAAGCCAAGCAATTCCTGCCGTTGCCAGGCCGACAGGTGGTGTGGGTGGTGCGCAACGCACCCTTGGACCCTTATGGCAAGGTGCCGGTGACCGTCAACGGCTTGAAAGTGGACATGCTGCCCTATACCGTTGCTCGGTTTGTGTTGGCGCCGGGTCAACACCAGTTCGCGGCGATGTACCGGTCCCACGATATCGGCAACGTCAAGGTGATGGGTATCGCCGGCGAACAACAATTTGTCGAGGTGTATGCCGATGTCGGACTCCTTGACACCTATTTTTCCCTACGAACGATGTCGGAGGAGGAAGGTCGGCGCAAGGCTTTGAAGAGCAAGTTAATCGCAGATACTCGAACCCAATGATCTCCGTGAACCTCCGTGAAAACTTTGCGCGCAGCGTTGTTTGGCTGGAATGAGTGTCAGTAAAACTAACAAGGAAATCCCATGTTGCGGTTTCAGTATCTGGCTTGGCCCGACGTCTTTGCGCATCTCCTAGACATGTTGATCGCTTATGCGTTGGCCCTGCCGATCGGTTGGGATCGCGAGGAAGCCACGAGAGGCGGCGCCGGCATCAGAACTTTTCCCATTGTGGCGATGGCAAGCTGTGGATTTGTTCTCATTGGAATCGGTGTTTTCGGTGAAAAATCCCCGGAACTGGCGAATGTTCTGTATGGGTTAATAGTCGGTATCGGCTTTATCGGCAGCGGTACGATTCTAAAGTCCAGCAACGAGTTGCGCGGGAACACGACCGCGGCGAGTATTTGGGTGACCGGTGCGATTGGCGCGGCGACTGGATTTGCGTTGTACGACATTGCACTGGTACTCAGCATCGTTACGTTTATGACCTTGAGATTGAAATCCCGCTCGTGATCTCGCCGACGTGTTGGGAAAGTGACTACGTCCTTGGGTTGTAGGCGTAGTAGCGGCCCTTCATGTCGGCATTGCGGCCTTTAGACCTGGATGCACGATCTTCAATTGCCACACCTGAAAAATAGAAAGTGAGGCTTACCCATGACAGCTCCCATGAAGATTCGACTTGATCTGCCGTTGATTCTCCCCAATGTCGAGGATGGCGGGGACCGCTGTGTAGCGCGCCTGCTCGGCTCACTGTCCGGTCGACCGGGGATCGCCGAGGCGCATATTGTCGGACGTAAAGGCGGCTCGCCGCAACTTTGCATCCATTACGACCCGGGAGCCATTTCCTTGTCCCGGGTGCGAGAACTTGTGCGTTCGGTCGGGGCAGAATTGACATCGCAGTACGCGCATTTCATCGTCAGAGCAGACACCCCTCTGCACGCTCGCGCGGCACGTGGCGTCGCCGATAGTCTGCGCAAGGTACCAGGCGTCTTGGAAGCCGACGTGGCGGTATCAGGCGCGATACGCGTCGAATACGACCGATCACGCGTGTCGCCAAAGACAGTGCTTGCCGAAGTCGCCGCGCTCGGCCTTCTTGGCGCTAGGAAATCCGCGTCAGGTCTGGGAGAGGATTCGCATGCCGATGAAAATCATCCGGCACATGGCCATAGCAAAGACCATGAGCATGAGGAAACCAAGTTCAGCGCTCATTACGATGAAGCCCTCGTCAAGGAGAATCACGGTAACGCGCCGCCTTCGAAAGAACTGCAGTCTGCAAACGACGAGCACGCCGGTCACGATCACGCCGAAGGAAAACACGACCACGCTCATGGCGGGCTGTTCGGAGAAAAGTCGGAGCTGGCGTTCGCGGTCCTTGCGGGAATGCTCCTGCTGGCTGGCTGGCTGATCGAACGACGCGAGGCTGGACCGAGCTGGCTACCCATCGCCTGTTTTATCGCGGCCTACTTCTTTGGCGGATTCTTTACCCTCAAGGAGGCCATCGAAAACCTGCGTGCCCGCCGCTTTGAAATCGATACGCTGATGCTGGTGGCGGCAGTGGGCGCTGCCGCACTCGGCAAATGGGCGGAAGGCGCGCTGCTGCTGTTCCTGTTCAGCCTGGGACATTCGTTGGAGCACTACGCGATGGGACGGGCTCGCCGTGCGATAGAAGCCTTGGCTAAACTCGCCCCGGAAACCGCGACGGTGCGCCGCGATGGCCGCACCGAGGAAGTCAAGGTCGGCGATTTGCAGGTCGGTGATGTGGTCGTTGTCCGGCCGAATGAACGGCTTCCCGCCGATGGCGTGGTGGTCGTCGGCAACTCAAGCGTCAACCAGGCGCCGGTCACCGGCGAGAGCATGCCGGTGGATAAGCACCCCGTTGACGATGCGAAGGCCGCTCTCGCCGCCTTCGACCGCGTGGGGCCGGAGAATCGCGTCTTCGCCGGCACGATCAACGGTTCGGGCGCAATTGAGGTGATGGTCGCGCGACGCGCCGAGCAGTCGACCATGGCGCGGGTCGTCAAAATGGTGACCGAAGCGGAAGCGCAGCGTTCGCCGACCCAGCAGTTCACCGAACGCTTCGAGCGCATCTTCGTCCCACTGGTGTTGGCATTGGTGGGCCTGCTGCTGTTTGCATGGGTTGTCATCGACGAGCCGTTCTCGGCCAGTTTCTACCGGGCGATGGCCGTACTGGTGGCGGCGAGTCCTTGCGCGCTGGCCATTTCGGTGCCGAGCGCGGTGCTGAGCGGCGTCGCGCGGGCAGCCCGCGGCGGCGTTCTCGTCAAGGGTGGCGGTCCGCTGGAGAACCTGGGAACGCTAACGTCCATTGCCTTCGACAAGACGGGCACACTGACCGAAGGCAAGCCGAAGCTGACAGATGCCGTGCCGGCGGAGGGAGCGACGGAGGACGAACTGCTTTCGGTGGCGCTGGCGGTCGAAGAGCACAGTGACCATCCCTTGGCCTCCGCTGTGGTCGGCGGCGCTCGCGAACGCCTCGGAGACCGGATCACAAAACCAGCGGTCTCCGACGTCAAGAGCATCACCGGGCGCGGGGTTCAGGCGCAGGTCGATGGAGAGCCGGTGCACATCGGCAAGCCGGTTCTGTTCACGGAGTTGCCAGACTCGGCCCTGCTCCCGGCAGTCAACGAAGCGAACCAGAAGCTGGTGGCATCCGGTCGCACCACGATGATCGTGCGCAAAGGCGGGCGTTTTCTTGGGGTCCTGGGGGTCATGGACACCCCGCGGCCCGTTGCCGCCCAAGTGATGGCTGAGTTGCGCAAACTTGGCATCGAGCGGCTGATCATGATCTCCGGCGACAACCAGCAGGTGGCGGAAGCGGTCGCCAAGACTGTTGGGCTAACCGAGGCGCAAGGCGACCTCATGCCTGAACAGAAGGTCGAGGCGATCAAGAAACTTCGCCAGACGCACGGCAAGGTCGCGATGGTTGGGGATGGGGTCAACGATGCGCCCGCCATGGCAAATGCCACGGTGGGCATTGCGATGGGTGCCGCCGGCTCCGATGTCGCGCTGGAGACGGCTGACGTCGCGCTGATGGCCGACGATCTGGCGCAGTTGCCGTTCGCGGTCGGCCTGTCGCGCAGCACCAGCCGCGTCATCAAGCAAAACCTGTGGGTGAGTCTCGGCGTCGTGGCCGTGCTGATTCCCGCGACCATCTTCGGCCTGAGCATCGGCACGGCGGTTATTTTCCACGAAGGTTCCACCTTGGTCGTCGTCGTCAACGCGCTGCGCTTGCTGGCCTACAAGGGAACCGCCGCGAGCCAAGTGCAGCCTGCATCGCCGATACCTGAACGTACAGCGTAAGGCGCACGAGTAACGATGAGCGGCCCGGTCAAGCATGGTCACGGCAATGAGTCGCATCTCGCCAGGGAAAACACAGGGCATTCCACCTTCAGCATGCAATCTTTTACCCGCGATTACCGACTCTTCCTTGAAACGACGATGATCGTCGCCGGCATCGTGCTGGTGAAGCTTGCCGCTGATCGTCTGGGATACGAATTCATCAATGTGAGCGGACTGTTCACCAGCGTTATCGCGGGCGGCGTTTTTGTACTGAGCATCATCCTTTCCGGCGTGATCGCGGATTTCAAGGAAAGCGAGAAGATTCCCTCGGACATCGCTGCCGCGCTGGAGAGTATTTATGAGGACGCGCGCTCAATTGCCGAATCGTTTCCGGAGGTCGATGTCGACACCGTTCGCACTCGGATCGCAAATGTCATCCGCGAAATTCTGGTGGCGATCAAATCCGCGCATCCGGATGACGCTTTGCCCGCGATATCGGCATTATCGGCATCGATCGTGCAGATGGAAAAAGCAGGCGTTCCGGCGAACTACATTGTCAAGCTGCGCCAGGATCAGGCGTCGGTTCGCCGGACTATCCACCGGCTTCACTACATCCAGACAATTCAGTTCCTGCCGTCGGCCTACATCCTTGCGGAATCGATCGTTGTTCTCATTGTGGCATTGCTGATCTTCAGCAAGCTGGAACCGTGGCTGGATGGTTTGATACTTACCGGGTTCGTCTCGTATCTCTTCATCTTTCTCTTGAAGTTGATCCGGCTCGTCGAAACCCCATTCAAAGGCGAACCGGATCGGACGAGGGACGACATCAGCCTATTTTTGCTGCGGGAGTTGTTGGATCGACTTGAGTCACCCAGCGAATTTCGCGATGCCGACGGTGAAATGCGGCCCGAGGCGATCTCGTCCGAAGCCGCACCGAGCGTGGCGGCACGACTTTGAAAAAACTAAACCCCAATCTCAATTTTCTGAGGGTTGGATTCCGCGTTGAACATGGATTGCGGACATTCGACCGATGAACGAAGTGCTTGCCATTCTGACCTATGCGCTGTATCCCGCGTTTGCATTGTTGATCGGCGGTACCTACGCACTCTTCCGGGCACCGGGTGCCGGGGCGCGCAGTGCAATTCAGCACTTCACGGCGGGCGTGATTTTCGCGGCAGTGGCAACGGAACTGCTCCCCGACCTGATGCACCGCCGCATGCCGCTCGTCACCCTGGCGGGATTTTCATTGGGTGTCCTGGTCATGCTCGGCATCAAGTACCTGGCCGAGAAAGCGGGCCAGAAGGGCATCTCGAAAACAAAGCAGCCAACAAGTTTGCTGGTTACGCTAGGTGTCGATGTCGTGCTGGACGGATTGTTGATCGGATTGGGATTTGCCGCCGGGCAAAAGCAGGGATTGCTGTTGACCGTTGCGCTGTCATTGGAGGTGTTGTTTCTGGGCCTTTCCTGCAGCACGGCATTGGTCGGTGCCGGCGCGGGGCGACGAAAGATTGTCACCATCCTGCTGATCCTGACCGCATTGCTAATGATCGGGGCCCTGGCTGGTGCCGTGATGCTGAGTGCCGCCTCGCCGATCATCATCGATGCCGTGCTCGCGTTTGGGGTGGCGGCCTTGCTCTATTTGGTCATAGAGGAATTGCTGGTGGAGGCGCACGACGTGCCTGAAACCGCGCTGCAAACGTCCATGTTTTTCGTTGGTTTTATCGTGCTGCTCATGATCGAGATGTTGATATGAGCGAATTGCCGCGCGGTCGGAGAAAGTGTTTCGATGCATCGCCGTGCAATCGGGCAAACTCTATATCTGGCGCGGCTTTCCGAGCCATTTGGCCATGCGATCCGCCCCCGTGCTGGAGATTGCAGGGGTTCGCAAGCGAGACGGCTGCCCCTTGCAAGGTTGACGATCTCACAAGGCCCTCGATGAATTACAAACTGTCTGGCCGCAAAGGTCGACAAACGTTTGCTAACGGTCTGGATCCACAGGCCTCGAATGGCACGAGTACGCGGATATCGCAAAGCACAAGCCCATGAAACTTTCCGTACTCACCGGCAGCCGCGTTCGCGTCGGCCTGCTTTTCCTGCTCGTTTTCATCGGCTTCAATACCGTCGTTCGGCTTGGGTTGGCGGTGTTCAACGATGAAATTGCCTTGCTGGCACCTTGGCATCTCGCGCCTGCGCTGGTCGGTGGGCTTGTTTTCGATGTGGCGGTGGCACTGTGGTGGTCGATGCCGCTGGCCTTGTTGCTGTGGCTATGGCCGGCTAGGCACGCCGGCGCGGTATTTCGTGGCGCCGCCGCGTCGGTGACGACATTGACGATTTTTTCGATGGTGTTCGTCGCGGCCGCCGAGTTTGTGTTCTGGAACGAATTCGCTTCGCGTTTCAATTTCATTGCCGTAGACTATCTTGTCTACACGCGCGAAGTCATCGGCAATATCCGCGAATCGTATTCGCTAGGCGCAATGCTGGCAGCCATATCGATCGTCGCATTGCTGCTGTGCGCGGCGCTGGCGCGGCCCTTCCTGCGTGCGGCGGCGTTGCCGGCAGGCAGCTTCAAGCAGCGTACGCTGGCATTCGTTGCATTTCTCGCGGTGTCGGCATCGATCACGGCGCTGGTCCAAACCAGCTGGAAGGATGTTCTGTCCCAGCCCCAACTGATGCAACTGGCGGGCAACGGGCCATGGGAATTTTTCCACGCCTATCGATATAACGAGATTGACTTCCAGCGTTTCTATCCGGTTTTGCCTGACGGCGAAGCAGATGAGCTGGTGCGGGATGAATTCGCCGGACGCTCGTACTACCAGTTGACCGGATCGGCCGACATGCCGATCGAACGCAAGGTCATCCCAGCGGGAGCGGCACGCAAACTCAACGTCGTGATGGTGTCGGTCGAAAGTTTGGGTGCGGAGTTCATTGAGTCGCTCGGTGGCAAGCCCGGACTGACGCCGAATTTCGATCGGCTGGGGCGCGAAGGCATGTCATTCCGCAGGCTTTATGCGACCGGTACGCGCACGGTGCGCGGCCTGGAGGCGCTGACGCTATCGGTACCGCCTACGCCGGGCCACGCGATCCCGATGCGTCCCAACAATGGCGGTCTGTTCACGTTGGGCGGCGTATTGAAATCGCAGGGCTATGACCCGCTGTATCTCTATGGCGGCTACAGCTATTTCGACAACATGAATACATTTTTCAGCGGCAATGGCTACACCGTGATCGATCGTTCGGCCATCGCGAAAGACGACATCACTTACGAGAATATCTGGGGTGTAGCGGATGAAGACTTGTTCCGATTGTCGATCCGCGAAATCGATGCGCGCGCGTCGACCGGCCAAAAAGTATTCGCCCATATCATGACCACGTCCAACCACCGGCCATTCACCTACCCACCGGGAAGGATCGACATTCCGTCGGGCACCGGGCGCGACGGGGCAATCAAGTACACCGACTACGCGATCGGGAAATTCATCGAAGAAGCGAAAACGAAGCCTTGGTTCGATGACACCTTGTTCGTGTTCGTGGGCGACCATACGTCGATCGGCCGCGGCCATGCCGACCTGGCTTCCAAGCGTTACCACATCCCGATGGTGGTTTATGCCCCAAAGTGGATCAAGCCCGAAATTATCGATACCGTCGCTTCGCAGATCGACGTTGCACCATCGCTGCTGGGGCTGTTGAACGTCGAATATGTATCGCAGTTTTTTGGCCGCGACATTTTTCGCGACGGTCTGTCCGAAGACAAGATCGAAGCGGCGATCGTGAAAGCGGA
>CAYMSY010000134.1:0-7800 GCA_964393195.1 uncultured Alcaligenaceae bacterium
TTGTGACACGTCTCACACCGATCTCCGTAGTCACCCTTGTGTGAATCGTCCTTCTTATGACAACTCACGCACTTCGCCGGTATGTCTCGATATTGATCCGGTTTGGCATGACACGAGTCGCATCGCGCAGTTCTGTGTTTGTCGAGCAGCGGAAATTTGGTTCGAGAATGATCAAAATTCGCGATACGCCAGTTCTTCGCAGCCGTGTGACATGACTTGCAGTCCGTACCCAGCGTGCCCTTGTGTTTGTCGTCCGCTTTGTGACATCCGATGCATGTAGTCGGTGCATTCTTGAAGTTCGGCGTCTTCGGATGGCAGGCCTTGCACTCCGTGTCCGCATGCTGTCCGTCCAGTTTGAAGCCGGTAGTAGCGTGATCAAATCGCGTGTCTGCCCACTTGCGTTCGGTATGGCAATCGCCGCACTGGGTTCCCAACGTACCCTGATGCTTGTCATCGGCCTTGTGGCAGGCGAAGCACTGTGTTGCCAGCTTGACTTTGCCTGGTGGCGCGATGTGACAGCTTTCGCACTTCGCTGTGCGATGCTTGCCTCGCAGTGCGTACTTGGTGTCGGTATCGTGATTGAACTCGGACTTCCAGTTAGTCACCCCGTGACAGGACTCACAGCGGTCACCCAATGTGCCGCGGTGCTTGTCGTCCTTGCGATGGCAACCAACACAGGTCGTTGGCACACCTTTGTATTTACCTGCGACGTGACAGGTCGCACACTTCACCTTGACGTGACTGCCTAGAAGCTCAAATTTGGTTTCCTTGTTGTGGTCGAAGCGAACATCGGTCCACTTGCTGACACCGTGGCAGGTTTCGCATTTCGCGCCCAGCCCACCTTTGTGAACGTCGTCTTTCTGATGACAGCTGTTACACATCTTCGGGGCTTCACGAAACTTCTTCCCGGAAACATGGCAGGTCTCGCACTTCACGGCTTTATGTGCGCCATCCAGCCTGAATTCAGTCAGACTGTCATGCCGGAACGTCTGCTTGTCAAACGTGGCAATACTCGCCGCGCGGCCCTTGTGATCGGTGTGACAGATGCGACATGCTGCGCGCTGCTGCCTACCGTGCAACCCGCGTTTTTGCTGCAGATCGTTGCCAATGTCCTTGTGACAATCGATGCATAGTCTGTCCTGAGCCGCCTTATCAAACGGAACATGGCAACTCTTGCACTGTTCCTCCACTTTGGCGTGTCCACGAATGACCTGCCCCGGCATAAGCGCAGTTTCAAGCGACTGCGCATGCGCTGTGCCGGCGGCTGCAATCAGCGCCGCGCTCATGAGAAAGACCAGCCAGAAATGGAAGATTTCATGCGTTCGTCGCATCAATACAAATGCACAGCGACAATGTGCGCAATGGTGCTCAGAAACAGTGTTACGACGAACGGCACATGCGCCACGTGCCAGAGCGAGAAAAGTCGGTCAAATAGCGCAAATTGTGCGTAGCGCTGGTTCGCGATGAAGAAACGGTTGAGCAGTGACATCTTTTCGCCCTGCCGGTCCGACGGTATCGATGCCCGTTTGAGCGCGCGGCGGACATGCCACAGCAACGACCATCGCCATAGCGGCAGAAACACCGCTCCAACCGCCGCGAAAGGCGGTACCTTTGCCAGCTCCGAACAGCGAGAAGCAAAATCGCCGACCTCCTTTGACACGGCCGTGTCATCCGGAACAGCCCGGTCAATATTGAACGACGCAGCCGCAACTGCAGCCGCCAGGGTTTGCGCTGTCTCCAGTTCGCCATGCATGCCGCGATGAATGCGGCGATACAGGAATCTGCCAATGACTCCGCTGCCTGCGACCACTACCATGCTCCAGAACGCCCACGCCGCGTTCATTGAACGCATATTCAGCCCGGAATGCACGATGATCAGCGCCGGCCCGAGCAAGCCACAGACCATGTGCAGGCGAAACCAGAAGCGGGTTGTGCCCCACGAGCGAAATGCGCGGACCCGTTTGTAGAGGGGATAACTCATCAGCAGGAGCATCAGGCTCGCACCGACAATCCCGATGTAGTAGCCGGCATCGGTGGAAGGCGCCAGCGCCGGCAAGTTGGCGAGTGTGTACAACAGCCATCCCGTCAAAATGAGCGCGATGGCAAACGTCAACGATCGCACTTGCCGTATGACAGGCCCCGTGCCGGTACCTGATGATGCGTCCGACGTTGCCGCTCCGCTCTTGGGCTTGGCAATCATGCCAACACCTGAAGGAACCAAAGAGAACCGCAGCACGACGGAAGGCAACAACCCGAACGATCGAGAAACAATTCGGCCAAAAAATCTGTTACCGGAACACGCACTGGCACGTACCAATCATCGCAATATGACGATGGAATTGTGCGATGCGAAGCTGAAATTCAGCTTAAGCGGCGTGATCGGTCGACGTGCTGTGTTCTCTCGGTGGCACCGCAATTCCAGCCTGCTCTGCTGCGGGAAAGGTAAGAACAACCGAGAGCCCGGTTTTATGTCCCCTGGGTGGTGAAAACAACTGCATGGTGCCACCATGCCGCTCGACTACGGTCTTGACAATTGAAAGTCCGAGACCGAACCCGGTTTGGTCAGCCGTACGTCGAACGTGACGTGCACTCATCGCCTCAAGCGTCGCAGCATCTACACCTGCACCGAGATCACGCACGGTCACGACAGCCGGCTCCTTCACGGTGACTTTCACCGAGGCGTCGGGAGCGTAACGCAACGCATTCTCAATGAGATTGCGCAAGGCGATCGCCAGCGCATCGGCGTCGCCCACGGTTGTTATCGGCGAATCACTGGATAGTTGCACCTTGAGCCGGCGCGACGCATCGGGTTCCCGCCAGAACTCTTGTGCGACATCACACGCAAGGCGGCCAATATCTACGATTTCACGAGTAAATGTGGCCGACGACTCGGCTCGCGACATTTGCAGAAGCTTCTCTGCCCGACGTGCGAGCCGGTCGAGAGACGCCGCTGCCTCGTCCATTGCGATTCGCGCCGTTTCCGGCAAACTGTGATCAAGTGCACTCGCAAGACGTAATCGTGCCGCAGCCAACGGCGTTCGCAGTTCGTGCGCGGCGTTTGCCGCAAGCGATCGTTCCACGTCCAGTGCTTCCTTAAGGCGCATGAGCAGATGATTCGTACTTTCGCAAATCATCTGCATCTCAGACGGAAGTCCGGCGCCTCCAACAGGGTCCATGTTGGTCACGCCACGGCGCGCAATTTCGGCGACCAACCCCTCGACAGGCGCAAGCGATCGCATTGTTATACGCCGGATGAGCCATGCGATGAACGGAAAGACCGCCAGCAATGGCAATAGCAACCAAAGCAGTGTATCCCTTCGATCCTCGTTGCGATGCAACAGACTGTCAGCGACCTGTATATAGAGAGGCTCACGAGGATGCTTGAGCGTGTAGACGCGCCATTGATCGGTTTGGCTAAATCCGATAGTCGAAAGTTGCGCTATTTGTGTAGCGGGTGCGTCGAACGATCGCAGTAGAACCTCTCCTTTTGGCGATAGGATCTGATATGTGAGGCTATGCAGATCGAGATGCGGTTCAGTACCTATGTCGACATTAGTGAACACACCGGGAACAGCGCCTAACGCGTGCTCGCGCACTTCACCGACTTCATGCGCAGCCAGTTCGAGCAATCTTGTTGCACTGGTCACCAGCGACCCGTCATTGGCATCATCAATCTCACGCTGTACGTATACGGTCACCCCGATACACATGAAAAGCCAGAGAACACCGATCCAAAGCGACAGGTCCCGCGTGAGGCGCGACGAGATGCTGCCCCGGATCATGTTTGTGCACAATCGCCGGTCAAACGGTACCCCTGACCACGCAGCGTCTGAATGCAATCACGTCCAAGTTTGCGGCGCAAATGACTGATAAACACCTCCAGCGTGTTGCTGCCAACATCATCATCAAAACCATAAAGCGCGCTTGACAGCGCGGCTTTCGAGTGAATGCGGTCGGGTCGAGCCGCCATTACTCGCAGTAACGTCCATTCCTTCGCCGTAAGAACGACTTGCTCGCCGTCCACGACAACGGCGCCGCGGGACAGGTCCACGGTCAAGTCGCCTATCGCAACTACCGAGCTTGTACCGCTGAACCGACGCCGCTCGACCGCGCGCAATCTGGCCAGAAGTTCCTCCGGGTCAAAAGGTTTGACGAGATAGTCATCGGCCCCGCCATCGAGGCCTCTAACACGGTCAGAAATCAGATCACGCGCAGTAAGGATAATGACCGATGCGTCCGGACAGCGGCGGCGGACTACCGGCAGCAGTTCCAGACCGTCGCCATCGGGCAACTGCAGATCCAGAAGGACAGCTCCCCATTCGGCCAGCGGCAGAGCCAGTTTCGCGGCGGCAAGTGTAGGCGCGAGATCAACCACGAAATCCTTGCCGCGCAGGAACGTATCAAGCGCGTTTGCAAGCGCACGATCATCTTCAACGAGCAGAATTCTCAAAGTAATGTTCTCGAAAAAAACTGCAAGGCCATCCCGAAGTGTGCGACAGTCAACCTAGTATTCCAGCAGGCCAACCTGAAACTCCGCTGAACTTGCCAATTGTCTACAGTCCGCACAAACAGCACATCCACGTTTGCCGCAGATTAACTTCATCTACCTTTCAGGTGTGAGTTTTATTATGCGCTCGTCATAAACCATATCAATTGACCGCTTGAATCTCTGGCTTCTTTATCTCCTGCCGCTGGCGATCGTGTTGGGCATCTATGTCTACCGCAGACATCGTGCCCGCCGTGAACATGAAGTGACGTTTATTGAAGCCCAAGCTCACGGGCGGACGGAACCACCGTCACTGCATCCGGTAATCGACCCGCTAGCCTGCATTGGGTCTGGATCCTGCGTGAAAGCATGTCCAGAGGGCGCGTTGGGACTGATCGACGGTCGTGCTGTCCTGGTGGACCCTGCTGCCTGTATCGGCCACGGTGCCTGCCGGGCTTCCTGCTCGTTTGATGCAATCAAGCTTGTCTTCGGCACGGCCCGGCGCGGAATCGACATTCCGAACGTCAAACCCAACTTTGAAACCAACGTGCCGGGCATCTTCATCGCGGGCGAACTGGGTGGCATGGGGCTCATTCGCAAAGCCGCCGAGCAGGGTCGTCAGGCCATTGAGTCTGTCGCAACTTCATTGCGAACGACAGCTCGGCGAGCGAAGGAGTTTGACTGGGATGTAGTCATTGTCGGGGCTGGCCCGGCTGGTATCGCTGCGGCACTTACCGCAAAGTCTCTAGGGTTGCGCTACCTGGTGCTTGAACAGGAATCCGCTTTGGGCGGCACCGTGTTCCACTACCCGCGCCGCAAGGTTGTCATGACTGCTCCGGTCTCTTTACCGCTGGTCGGCAAGCTCAAATTTGGCGAAGTGACCAAGGAGACGCTGCTGGAAACCTGGCAGTCGATTCAGGACAAGGAAAAGTTGCGACTGGAGTTCTCCCAGCCCATGAGCAGACTGACCAAAGTGACCGACGGGTTCGTCGTGCATTCGCCCAACCGGAACTACAGCGCGGCCCGCGTGCTGCTTGCGATCGGGCGCCGCGGCAGCCCACGCAAGCTCGGTGTCGAAGGCGAGGAGCAATCAAAAGTCGTGTACCGACTCACGGAACCCGAACAATACGCTGGTCGAAACGTGCTCGTCGTCGGCGGCGGAGACTCGGCCGTCGAGGCTGCATTGGCCGTTTCCGATGCAGGCGCTGTTGCGGGCCTCAGCTATCGCGGCGATTCGATATCGCGGGCAAAGCCCAAAAACCTCGAGGCACTCGACAAGGCGGCACGGGATGGTCGCGTTCGTCTGATGCTGCAATCTCAGGTTGACTTGATCGATGAATCACACGTTGAACTGTCGTCCCCAAACGGCCGCAAGAGCATCGCAAACGACGACGTCATCGTTTGCGCCGGGGGCGTGCTGCCAAAGGATCTTCTGGAGTCAGTTGGCATCGAGTTTTCGACCAAGCGCGGCGAAGCCTAGCTTTTGATGCGAAACAATCGATCACGCAGCGATTGACCCGCAACGGCTATTGCCAGACCTGCCATTACCACGGCAGCACCTGCAATCTGAATCGCTGACAGGGATTCGCCAAACGCGATCGCCGTAGCGCTCATGCCAGCAACCGGCACCCAGAGCGCGAAGGGCGACACCGCAGAAGCTGGATAACGCGTCAGAAGATTTGACCAGAGCCCATAGCCAAAAACCTGTGCAGCATAAGCGAGCACACATAAATGAAACGCCAGCGACCAGCTCGGCTGCGCAATCGGCAACAACAACGCACCGGCAGGTTCCGTCAGCCACGAAATTACCAGCAGAGGGGGCACCGCAGCGAGGCTCGACCACGCGATGAAATTCATCGCACTTACACGGCCCGAGCGTGATTGCCGTGCCACGTGTTTGGCGATGGTGTTGCCCGCGCCCCAGAAAAACGCCGCGACCAGTACCAGTGAAAACGCCAGCCCGACACCACTTTTGAGCTTGGTCATGCCGATGATCGCGAGACCAATGAATGCGATCATCGCTCCGATGAGCTGGGTGCGCTGGACGGATTCGCCAAAACAAACGACCGCCAGTCCGATGGTGAAAAACACTTGGGTCTGAATCACCAGCGACATCAAGCCGGCAGGCATACCCAGATTCAGCGCGATAAACATCACCGCAAACTGTCCGACAGCAATGAAAAAGCCGTAAAGAATCAACCATCGCCAGGCCACCTGCGGCTTGCCGACCAGAAAGACAAGCGGTATCGCAGCCATGAAAAAACGCCAGCCTGACAGGGCGAACGGCGGTACCGTCACCAATGCAATCTTGATCGAGACAAAGGTCAGGCCCCAGATGGTGGCGATTGCGAGAGCCAGCAGGTTATGGCGTAGTGGCATCGTTCGACCTTGTACCAACGGCACGATGGCGAATTTTGTGCATAGGACGTCTACTCGAGTTGATGCAATGGTGTGCACAGCGCCACGGCCAACGGGTTGCTTTCACCCGCAACCGTGACGATGCGCTCGTGCAGCTCGCCGAGACGTACTGTCTCACGTGACAGCCAGTAAGCCTTCCCGTTGCTCGCAATAATGCGGAAACCGGGTTGACGCAGATAGCGCTTCTGGGTGACCGTTGCGATGTCAGACAGCCTGAGCCACTGCCGGAAGCCCCACAGGTTGGACACATAGAGGCAATCCCCGCGCAGCAGCGTCGGCTGCAGGTAATAGCCGGTCAGTGTGACGATTGCGGCACCCGCCGCGACGCCGATGGTCTTGGGCCACGCGAAGGTACCGCCGGACCACCAGTTGTACGTCGCCGCGCAAAGTCCGCCAACCAGCGCGGCGGGCGCGCCCATGCGCCAAAGTGTTACCGGATTCAGCGGAAAGCGACGGGCGGCAACGCGCTCTGGCGTGGAGTATTTGTCAGTCAAGGGTCTAACTATCCAGATCAATGCGTCGCGGCACGCGGCCGCAACGCTTCAGTGCGCGGCCTACTCTACCGCCTTCAACATCGCCTCTACGACACCCTTGGCATCACCGAACACCATCATGGTCTTGTCCATGTAGAAGAGCTCATTGTCGAGTCCAGCGTAGCCCGCCGCCATCGAGCGTTTGTTGACGATGATAGTCCGCGCCTTGTACGCCTCGAGAATCGGCATGCCGTAGATCGGGCTGCCTTTCTGCAACGCTAGCGGGTTCACGACGTCGTTCGCTCCAAGCACCAGCACGACATCGGTCTGACCGAAATCGGAATTGATGTCTTCCATCTCGTGCACTTGGTCGTACGGCACTTCGGCTTCGGCCAGCAGCACGTTCATGTGGCCAGGCATGCG